>JABUEV010000486.1 GCA_013314865.1 Bacteroidales bacterium
ATTGCCTCCGGAAAGATTTTTCAGGATAAACAGGTCAAACATTGTAAACATCGGGCTTATCAAAAAGATTGAAACAAAAAATCTTAAATGTGTTCTGAACAAGGATGGAAAAGAATTCAGAATAGACATCTCAAGGGAAAGGATTAAAGAACTTGTTGAGATAATGAAGAACCTTTAATTATGGATTTAAAAAATTAAGAGAGTTTTTTTAATTTTTCATTGTCCTGCTTAATTCCTGCATAAAAATTCCTGCATTTATACATTAAAACCTTCGTTGCATTAAATAATGCAATTCCTTTATACAAACCCTTAATCAATCGTTATAAGCAGGGCTTATTTTGGATTAAATTAGCCTTGTTCCAATCAGGATGGCATTATAATTCCTGAGGGATTTAACACAATAGTTCATAATTTGAAAAGAGGTTAAAAATCAACTACTCCGGAGTCCTGATTCCCCTATCCCCTTTCTCCGGACTCCTTTTGCCCCTGCAGTGCTGATATCGAACTGCAGGGGTTTCTTTGTATATCCCTGGCATGAATTATATTTTACAAAACCAAGTGTTGTGTTTATCTTACCTTTTAAATGCAAGAAACATAATGCTATGGGGAGGCATCACAACATTTCCTGCTTTTATCCTGACGCCTTTTATTTCGGGCAAAGTTTCATCTGAGTTCAGTTTTCATACTTTAGTGATTCGCACGGCCGAGAGCTTGAAAGGCGCTATTCTGCTGTAGGGATCAAGCTCATCTCTTGTAAGGCGGTTTACCTGAGATTCTGTGAAATGCCAGGGCATAAAGAGCTCTCCTTCAAGCACATCTTCCGAGATGCGCACCTGTGTTTCCAGTTCACCTCTGCGTGATTCTATTCTTACCTTGCTTCCGTCCGTCAGACCGTACCTTACAGCATCACCGGGATTAATCTGTACAAAAGCTTCATTGACAAAGTCAGTCAGGGCTTTAGTGCGACGTGTCATAGTTGCTGTGTGGTAATGATAAAGCAGTCTTCCGCTGTTGAGGATCATTGGAAATTCTCCGTCCAGTTTTTCTTTCTGCTGTATATATTCAACCGGAAATAGTTTAGCACGTCCTGTTGGTGTATTGAATCTGTCAAGATAGAGGGTTGGCGTACCGGGATGATCTTTATCCGGACATGGCCATTGAATGCTTCCCTTTTCCAGCCTTTCGTATGAGATTCCTGCCATAATAGGTGTTACCTTCGCTATCTCATCGAATATTTCGCTCTCATCATGGTAATCTGGCATTGGTTTTCCCATTCTGCCGGAAAGTTCGTGAATTATCTTCCAGTCGACCTTTGCTTCACCAGGGCATTCGACGGCTTTTCTTACGCGTAGAACCCTCCGGTCGCTGTTTACGAAGGTGCCTTCCTTTTCAGCCCAAGACGAAGCCGGAAGAATCACATCAGCAAACCTGGTGGTCTCAGTATGGAAAATATCCTGCACAACCACAAACTCCATTCTTTTGAGAGCCTCCTCCGTATGGTTCAGATTTGGATCACTTATCATGGCATTTTCACCCATTATGAAAATTCCTTTTATTCTTCCATCATATGCGGCCTGCATTATCTCAACTGTTGTCAGTCCGGGTTTCGGAGACAGAGTTTCGAAAGGCACCCCCCACACTTCAGCTACCCGGCGTCTGTTGTCATCATTTGTGACAGGTATGTAACCGGGATAGAATGACGGGGAACAACCGACATCTGTGGCACCCTGCACATTATTCTGCCCCCTTGGAGGATTGATACCGCATCTCTCTCGTCCGACCTTACCGGTTATAAGCATCATATTAATGAGGCTTAGAACATTATGGGTTCCGGTAATCTGCTGGCTCATGCCCATACCCGTGGCTATCATTGCTGTGGGTGAAGTTGCATATAACCTTGCAGCTGCTTCAAGTTTTGAGGCCGGCACACCTGTAATTTCAGACACATATACGGGCGTGTATGATGAGGTCAGGTCTTCAAGCTGTTTAAAAGCTTCCATTCCTCCTTCCACTCTTTCTTCAATAAACTTTCTATTGGTCCATCCATTTCTTATGATTATGTGCACCAGCCCATTAAGAAGGGCAACATCAGTTCCAAGCCGGGGCTGCAGCCAGATAGTGGCATAACGAACCAGGGGAGTCCATTTCGGATCAACAACTATTATTTTCTGTCCTTTAACCGACCCGCGCTTGACATAAGTAGCTGTTATGGGATGGGTTTCAATTATGTTATTCCCGATGACAAAAAGACAATCAGTCGTTTCAAAGTGTTCGATCGGGTTACTGCCTGCTCCGTCACCGATTGCTTTCAGCATTGCTGTAACGGTTGATGCATGGCACAATCGCGTGCAATAATCAATATTGTTAGTCCCGAAAACTGTGCGTATGAATTTCTGAAACAGATAGTTGTCTTCATTTGTGCATTTTGCCGAGGCATATCCGGCAAGAGCATCGGAGCCATATTTGTTCTTTATCTCAGTAAAGCGTGCAGAAATAAGATCAAGAGCTTCATCCCATGTAGCCTCTTCAAGCTTTCCTTCACGCTTTATAAGTGGTCTGGTAAGCCTGTCGGCACTATGCACAAATTCATAACCGAATCGTCCCTTTACACAGAGTCTGCCATCATTCGGGGAAACGCCTTCCACTCCATTGCATCTCATTATCCGTCCGTCCTGTA
>JABUEV010000001.1 GCA_013314865.1 Bacteroidales bacterium
ACAACCGAAAAATTAAAATTCTGTCTCTTTCAAGAAATTTTGGTCATCAGGCAGCCTTTACAGCAGGCCTGGAACATGCGAGGGGGGATGTTATTGCCATGATGGACGGTGACCTTCAGGATCCGCCTGAACTGCTTGCCGAAATGTACAGAAAAATAAAAGATGAGAATTTCGATGTGGTAAGCGGAAAAAGAACCGGCCGGAAAGGAAAGAAAGGAAAAAACCTCATTACCTCATTCTTCCATTTCATATTCAGGAATATAGGCGACATAAGAAACATGGAAAACTACGGGAATTTTTCCATGATGACACGTGAAGCCCTTAATGCGCTTCTTTCAATGAAAGAAAAAGTAAGATACCTCCCCGGGTTGCGCACTTTTATAGGTTTCAGACAGGGATCGGTGGAATATGTTAGAGACATCCGCTACAGCGGCAAGCCAAAAATGAGCTTTAGGAACCTTCTATTCCTGGCCGCAGACGCAATATTCTCTTTTTCAAAATTTCCGATCAGATTTTGCCTGATACTCGGAATATTCGGTGCTTTATTCTTCCTTGCGGCAGGTATCATCATGCTTATACTTCACTTTTCCGGATCAGATACGGGAAGCTGGTCTCCGGCATTGCTTAGTGTCTGGTTTCTTGGATCTGTCCAGCTGATATTCCTTGGGATTCTCGGAGAATATATCTACAGAAGTTATAAAGAAACCCAGAACCGTCCGCTTTATTTTATACGAAAATGTTTTGATGACGGCCCTGAAAATGATGAATCAAGGAAAGAGTAAATATTTATTCTGGCTTCTTTCCGTATTGCTACTTTTCTTTATGCTGTATGCGGGCAGAATAGCCGGCATAAACTGTGATGAGGTTCTTCATTATAATCATTCACTTGCAGTTTATGACTACTTTGCCTCTGATGGAAAAGATCAGTCAGCCCTTAATACACCTGAGACATTCCTGAAATACTACGGACAATCCTATGACAATTTGGCAACTATTCTTGCAAAATGGTTCAATGTTGAGGATATCTACCAGTTCCGCCATTTAATGAGCTCAGTATCAGGCTGGCTGGCAGTGATGATGACGGCTTTTTTTGCAGTTTGGCTCGAAGGTTACGGTGCCGGAATTCTTGTCATTCTTCTTTTTGCTGTATCGCCAACTTTCCTGGGTCATTCACAGAATAACCTGAAAGACATACCTTTTGCTCTTGCTTATATTTCAGGAATATATTTTTCACTCAGGTTTTTATCTTCCAGGAAAATGATACCTGTTTGGGAGAGTTTACTGCTTATGTTAAGCATTGCCTTTTGCATCAGCATAAGGGCAGGAGGACTTTTGCTGATTTGTTATTTATTCTTATTCTACTTCTCCTGGTCTCTTTTCAAGTATGTAAAAAAGAAAGATAGAAGTTTAAGTGAACCGGCTGTCAGATTCGTAATGCTCGTTTTGATTTCTGTTACAGCTTATTTCCTTAGCATGCTGTTATGGCCGTATGCTTTGCAGGATCCCCTGAGGAATGTACTTGAATCATACAGGAAAATGGCTCATTTCCCGGCAACTTTCAGGCAGATATTTGAAGGAAAAGTTGAGTGGTCTGATTATATGCCATGGTACTACCTGATTAAATCAATGATCATAACAATTCCTCTTATTGTTACTTCAGGACTTCTCTTTAACGTGCTCCTTTTCAGGCATAAATCTGATCCGGAAAAACTGCTGAAGTACATCCTGACTGCTTTTACATTGATATTTCCGCTGATTTTTGTATTGCTGATAAGGTCAAATCTCTACAGTTCCTGGCGTCAGTTTCTTTTTCTCTATCCCGGAATAGTGCTCTTTTCAGCAACAGGATACACATTACTTTTAAGGTCGGTAAAAAATAATTACCTGAAAACTGCCGTAGCAGTAATTATTATAGTGTTGTCTGTTCATCCTGTCCGGTTCATGTCATCCAATCTTCGTTATTCATATATCTATTACAACCAGCTTGTAGGAGGTCTTGCAGGTGCATACAGCAATTATGAGACAGATTATTATTATGTAAGTCAGACAGAAGCCTCTGAGTGGCTGATTAATTACCTGAAAGAGAAGGGAAAGACAGAAAATGTAAAAATTAAGGCTACTTATTCAGTAAACTGGATGTTCAGAAATTACCCGGGTATTGAGACTTCCTACTTCAGAAATGAAGAGAGAAGCATGCATGACTGGGATTATGCAATAGTGACAAACAGATACATATCCCCTTATCAGCTGAAAAACAAAATCTGGCCTCCGAAGAATACAATTTATACCGTCAATGCTGATGGTGTGCCTTTATGTGCAGTACTTGAGCGCAGAACCAAATCCGATTACTATGGTTATGAAGCACTCAGATCGGGAAAGATTAAGGAGGCAACAGGTTATTTTGAAGATGCCTTAAGTAAGATTGATGATGATGAAATGATTTTTTATAATTTTGGGGCTGCCTTATACCAGGACGGACAGCATTGGAAAGCTGACTCGGTTCTGAAGAAAGGGCTGGAAATAAATCCGGATTTTGATCTGATTCTGATGTACTTGGGAAACATAGCAAAATCCGAAGGAAGAAATGATGAGGCCGTCTATTATTATGAAAGGTTATTGAACGTAAACCGGAAGTATTTTGATGCGTATGTCGAACTGGCTGGTGTGCTTAAAGGCAGTGATGTTGTTAGAGCCCGTCAGGTATTGAGGACATGCCTTGAAATAAACCCCGGGTATAAACAGGCAATAATAGCACTGGCTGAAACATATACAGATACAAATCCGGAGATTGCAGAAAAGTATATTGAACTGTTAAAAACAATTGATAATAAAAACCAAAAGAGATGAAAAGAATTCTTACAACACTCGCTTTTGCAATGATGTTAATGCTGGCCACACTTGGATTGGCGACGGCTCAGGAAACACCGCAACCCAATAAGGATACGGTTAACATGGACACTGATGCAAAACCCACTTTCTATTATGCAGTTGAGGACGAGGAGTCAGCTTCAAAATCAAAAGAAGGCGGATCAGGAACAATAGCAATAATTGCTGCAGCCGTAGTGATTGTGGCTGTTGCCGGATATTTTCTGCTCAGGAAGAAGAAAGAAAAATAGAACCTCTTTTTTGGAATTCCGGTTTCTCAGAAAAGTATTAAATGCCGGACGCCATTATATTATGTGGCATCCGGCATTATATTATATTCAGCTGATTTTTACCCAGACATTACCCATCTTATTCGACTGAACGACGGAGTGAATGAATTTCATTCCCCTTACCCCGTCATGGACAGTTGGAAACTCTCCGGGGATATAAGCCTGTCCTCTTATTGATTTTGCGGTTCCCCTGTAGATGTTTGCCAGTGCTTCATATATGCCCTCCGGGTGGCCTGCCGGCATCGTATGGCTCATTTCAGCAAATTTGTCATTATAGCCATGCGCAGGTTTGAAAATCCGTGTAGGTTCTGAATCGCTAAGCATGTACAGGTAGTTAGGATTTTCCTGACCCCATTTAAGGCTTGCTTTTGATCCGTAAACTGCAATGGTAAGTCCGTTTTCCTCGCCTCCGCAGACCTGGCTCGACCTGATAACCCCTTTAAGCTTATCGCTGAAGCGGAGAAGAACTGTACCGTCAAGGTCAAGTTTAATACCTTCCTTAACTGAGTTCAGATCAGAAAGAACTTCCTTTACTTCAAGGCCGGTAGTGTATTCAATAAGATTAAATGCATGAACACCGATGTCGCCCATGCAACTGCTCACTCCTGCGTGTTCAGGTTCGAGTCTCCAGACACCTTTTATCCTGCTGTCGGTACCGTGTATAATTGAATTGATCCAGCCCTGATAGTACTGTGCATCAATACGCTGGATTGTACCGAGGGTTCCTTTGGCAATTAGGTCTCTCATCTGACGTACCATAGGGTAGCCTGTATAGGTATGTGTCAGTGAGAAAGTGAGTTTGGTTTTCTTAACCAGTTCCTCAAGCTCAAGAGCTTCCTCCACTGTCATTGTCATTGGCTTTTCACACACGACGTGGAACCCGTTCTGCAGAAGACTTTTAGCGAAAGGATAATGAAGTGCATTTGGAGTCACAACAGCAACCACCTCCATCCGTTTGTCGGCTGGCATGGCCAGTTCAGCCTTTATGAGGTCGTCCACGCTTTTGTAGCACCTGTCAAGACTGATGCCTTCCTGAACGGCAAATTCCTTGCTTCTTTCATAATCGACATCAAACACACCACCTACAAGTTCAAAATCATTACAGATACGTGAGGCGCGGCGGTGCGCGTCACCTATAAAGGCGCCGATTCCGCCCCCGATCATTCCCATTCTTATTTTTTTCATAATCTGATATTTTAGGTTTTTGAATGATATTTATTCATGCAGTTTTTCTTTTTCTGAAATGAAGGAATGTAAAGAGTACAATCAGTACAGCAGGGACAATAGCCACATATCTAAGGGTCATAACTCCTCCCTTAAACTGTGCGGCGGCCCATGTTGCTGCTTCCTGGGTTCCCTCAACTGCCGATCTCAGTATTTCGATGCTCTGCCCGGCCGGCAAAGCTGCTGCAGTCTGGGCATCAAATATAGCACCTAGAGTCGGCTGGGCAATAGCACCTCCGAGAAAACCTATGCCTCCCATTATAGCCAGTCCAAGTGCACCGCTTTCAGGGATGTTTTCAGATACAAATCCAAGCATCGTTGGCCAGAAGAAAGCAATGCCAAGTGCAAATATTCCTGCTGATACGAATACCATCACTCCGTGAGTGTAGCCCATTAGTATAAGACCTATGAATGCAAGAGTGGCTGATAACAGCAATATTACAGTGGATTTTGTATTGTGAATAAATGTTCCTCCGAACTGACGGGCCAATGCCATTATACCTGATATCCAGACAAGAAGCAGAATGGGATTGTCGGATACATTTGAAAGAAGTGCTGCAATCCACTGGTTGGTACCCAGTTCAGTTGCGGCAGTAAGTATCATGCAGAATGCCATGAAGAGGAACAAAGGACTTACGCAGGCTTTCAGCATGTCTTTATAACTGAATCCTGATGTGACGCGTTCTGTTTCAGGGAATTTCTTATTAAAGAACATTAGTCCGTAAGCTAAAGTCGGAAGAAGCATTACACCCATTGCCCATCTCCAGTTTGTGAGTCCGATATTGTTAAAAAGGTATACAACCAGTCCGCCCATCACCACACCGGTTGGGAACCATGCATGGAACCTGTTAAGGCGCCTGGTCTTTTCATCAGTGTACATGCTTGTTATCAGTGGATTACAGGCAGCCTCCACGCTTCCGTTGGCAATGCCGATAAACAGGGTTGAGATGAAGAGTGTCCAGAAACCGGTTGCAAGGATAGTCATTACAATACCGATGACATGACAGAAAAAAGCAATTGCAATAATACGTCCTATACCGATTATATCGACAAGAGGACCGCCGAATACCATAGCCAGGGTGAAGCCCCAGAAGGCTGTTCCGACAATCCATCCCACCTGCTCGTTGGTAAGGCTGAATTCTTTGGCCCATACGCCTTCCACAAAGCCGCCCCTGGTGCCGAAAGCAAGGGCAGTGACAACTAATGCAACACAACTTGCATTGAATAACTGGGTTTTCTTTATTGCATCCATTTTAAACTTGGGTTAGGTAATTAAAAGATTGTTTATTTTGATTTTTAGGGTTTATTTTTCAAAGGCTGAATCGAAGGCTATTTTTGACGGTTCAAAATCAACGGCTTTCACAAATTCACATGCTTCCCTTGCTCCGTGTTCACGATCCATGCCACTGTCTTCCCATTCAACCGAAAGAGGTCCTTTATATCCGATCCGGTTCAATGCCCTGATTATCTCTTCAAAATTAATATTACCTCTTCCCAGGCTTCTGAAATCCCAGTAGCGGCCTTTTGCCCCGAATTCAGTATGGCCCCCGAATACGCCGGCTTCAGTCGGAACATCCGACCATCCTACGTCTTTCATATGAACATGGAATATTTTGTCTCTGAACCTGTAAATGAACTCAACATAATCAACTCCCTGGTATCCGAAATGCGAGGGATCATAGTTGAATCCAAATGCAGGGTGATTTTTCAGAACCTCCAGAGCCTTGCTTGCTGATGCTATGTCAAAAGCAATCTCTGTGGGATGAACTTCAAGTCCGAAACGTATCCCGATCTTCTGATATGCATCAAGGATAGGCTTCCATAGTTTTGCAAACTCCCTGAAGCCTTTTTCAATCATTTCAGGCGGAACCGGCGGGAAGGAATAACATAAATGCCATATCGGGCTTCCTGTGAATCCGTTAACAATTGAAACACCAAGCCTTTTTGCGGCTTCACCTGTTTTAATCATTTCTTCGGCAGCCCTTTTTCTGACACCTGATGGTTTACCGTCACCCCAGACATATGCCGGAAGAATTGCCTTATGCCTCTCGTCGATGAGGTCAGCAACCGCCTGCCCAACCAGGTGACTTGACACTGCAAAAACCTTGAGTCCGTATTTTTCAAGGGTTTTTCGTTTTGCCCTGCAATAAGAATCAGTGGCCTTGTCAACTTCAAAATGATCTCCCCAGCATGCCAATTCAAGACCATCATAACCGAAATCACGTGCTTTTTCACATACTTTTTCAAACGGCAAATCGGCCCATTGCCCCGTAAATAAAGTAACTGGTCTGCTCATAAGTAAATAGTATTAGGTTATATTAAACTTGGTTTGGTAGACTTAAAGACTGAGTCAGGTATTATCATGATAGAACTTAGTTGCAGGTTGATATTGTAGGGTCATGCTAAGATAAGAAAATCCTGTTCAATCTTTCAGGATGATTTATGATTATTTGTTTATTTTGTCAGATAATCTATAAAATATCATTATGAAGGATATTTCAGAAATCCTCCTGAAAAGAAAAACCATCAGGAAATACCTCGATAAACCGGTTGATGAGAAGCTTCTTGATGAAATACTGAAAGAGGGATGCAGGGCTTCAACAACTGGAAATATGCAGGTTTACAGTATAATAATTACACAGGACACCGAGAAGAAAAAAGAGCTGCTGCCTCTCCATTTTAATCAGCGTATGGTAACAGAAGCTCCGGTAGTACTTACTTTCTGTGCTGACTTTAACCGTTTTAACAGGTGGTGCATTTTAAGAAAGGCAGTGCCGGGTTATGACAATTTCCTCTCTTTCATGACTGCTGCGATAGATGCATTGCTGGTTGCCCAGACAATATGCATATCTGCCGAAGCAAGAGGTCTTGGGATCTGTTATCTGGGCACAACGACATATATGGCGCATAAGATTATAGGTGCTTTAAACCTTCCCGCAGGTGTTGTTCCTGTTACTACCGTAACAATCGGATGGCCTGCAGAAGACCCTGAACAGGTCGACAGACTGCCGCTTGAAGCGATTGTGCATAAGGAAGTGTATCATGATTACACTGACAAGGATATTGAAAAGTATTATCATGATAAGGAGCAAAGGGCTGACTCACTCCGTTTTGTCAGTGAAAACAACAAAGAAACACTGGCACAGGTGTTTACGGATGTCAGATACAGAAAGGAGGACAACGTCAGTTTTTCAAAAATCCTTTTGCAGGTCCTTAAAGATCAGGGATTTATGAATAACTTCTGATTATTGCTTCAAAGCCTTTCTTTATTTTCTTACCCTTACAGGATAAGGTGGTCTGACAGGTTCGCGTGGAGGATTTTTCTCAAGTTCCTTCATTATTACTTCAATAGCTTTTTCAAGCTGAGGATCTTTTCCACTAAGGATGTCGGCAGGCCATTGCTCGACTTCTATGTCAGGGTACACCCCGACGTTTTCAACTACAAAACCATCTTCGGTCCATATGGCAAGATTGGGTGCCGTAACCATACCACCATCCATCAGCTCGGGAAATCCAAGAGTTCCAACCAGTCCTCCCCAGGTACGTTTGCCTATGAGGGTTCCCATCCTGAATTTTTTAAACATCCACGGGAGCATGTCACCGCCTGAACCTGCTGTTTCATCAATCAGCATCACCTTCGGACCCTGGATTGATGCGCTTGGTGTCTTCAGGTCATTGGTATAACGCATAGTCCAGTATGACTGATGCTGTCGCTGAAGTATGTCAATATAATAGTCAGCAATAGAACCTCCGCCGTTGAAGCGTTCATCCACAATAATGGCTTTTCTGTCCGCCTGAGGGAAGAAGTACCTCTTAAAATATTCATGCCCCTGGGTTGAGGTGTTAGGCACATAGACATATGCCACCTGTCCGTTAGTAGCTTCTGTAACCTTTTTAAGGTTTCCTTCCACCCAGTCGCGGTTACGCAAGCCATATTCGCTTCCGACCGGCACCACTTTGACAACTCTTGAGCCTGCATAATCCGGCTTACTGTTGATGGTAAGCTCTACAATCCTGCCGTCAGTGTTTTCGAAATAGCTGTAAATGTTTTTGTCGGCTGTAACATCTTTTCCGTTGACAGCAAGGATATAGTCACCTTTATTAATGTTCAGCCCTGGTTCCGTGAGGGGTGATCTAAGGTCAGGATTCCAGTTAAGTCCGCTGTAGATTTTTTCAATTCTATATCTGTTCGAAGATATTACATAATCGGCTCCAAGCAATCCTACTCCAACTGTACCGGGTGTATTAAGCCTGTCGCCTCCGCCCACCCTGTGGTGTCCAACGCTTAGCTCACTGCACATCCACTGAATTAAACGGTTCAGGTCGCTTCTGCATGTAAGATCAGTCAGGAATACAGAATATTTTTCTTTCATCGCCTTCCAGTCGGCTCCATGCATTCCGGGGTCATAAAAATAATCGCGATTTATTCTCCAGGCTTCATCAAATATCTGTGCCCATTCTGCAGGAGGATCGATTTTCACCGATATTGCGCCGGTATTCAGGATTCCTTTTCCTGGTTCAGGCTTTTTGCCAGTGGCTGTAATGCCCATTGTTTGACCTTTCCGATAGAACATTTTTTTCCTGTCGGCACTCACAGTATAGCTGTCAAGTTCCATAACCTCGCTCTCCTTTTTCTCCTTCATGTCAAACCTGTAAAGCATCGAAGATCCTGTCCGGTCGGATGGTCTGACAATATAAAGGACTTCTCCCGGAGCACCCGTTCCAAGAGATGCATAATTTCCGGCCCTGAGTGGAAAAGCTATTATCCTGTCCTGAAGTCCTTCAGTGTCAATCTTTAGAAGTTTTGCTTTTTCAGGTTCAGCGGGAGGTGTCTTTGCATCCTTTTTGCTTTTGTCAGCAGTTTTTTCAGGTTCGGTTTTTTCAGTTTTAACAGCCTCCTCGTCACTTTCTTTGGCAAAAGGAGAGATGATGTCTTTCCTCAGTGTCACAAGGTAAATAAAGCTTGTCATTCTCATGTCCTGATTTGACAGGTCAAACCAGTTAACGACAGGACCTGCATCGGTTGAGGCCAGAAAGTAGATATAGTTTCCTTCAGGGTCAAACACTGGTTCAGATGCATCACTCAGACCATCTGTCACGGCAAATGACCTGTTCTGATCGACTGAATACAGATATACTGCTCTGAAATTTGTTTTAAGGACTTTAGTGTAAACGATCCATTTTGAGTCTGAAGACCAGTCGCCGTATATCATTCTGAAAGCTCCCGGAAGGTAAAGCTCATCTGTATCAATTTTTCTTGTCATGCCTGATTCAACATCAAGTAAATAAAAGTTCCGGCCGTTGTCCACATAGCAGATCTTTTTGCTGTCGGGAGACCATTTCGGAAAGGCGTAAAAGCCTGTCCCTGAAAGCTTTACTACTTTGGGTTCACCTTTTCCATCCTGTGATTTTATGAAAAGATTATACTCCCCTGAAGCATCAGAGAAATATGCAATAGATTTCCCGTCAGGAGACCAGAAAGGATATTTTTCATGGACTGATGTGGTTTGAGTAATATTTCTCGGATCTCCTTTTTCTGCAGGGATAGTGATAATATCACCACGAAAATCAAATACAACACGGGAGCCGGAAGGAGAGATGTCGGCGCTTCTGATGTAATTAATACCCTGTACATATCTCGGTCTTAATTCAAGAAGATCAGCGGCAATTCCTACAGTAAGTTTCCTGTCCGAACCGCTTGCTATATCAAATACATGCAGATAGCCGCCCTTTTCAAAAATGATTTTCCCGTTACCGGCGGAGGCATTAAGAATCGGGAAGTCATTGAATTTAGTCAGCTGTTCGATTTCTTTTGAAGAGACATCATACGAAAATAGGTTAAATTCCCCGTTCCTGTCGCTCAGAAAATATACTTTCCGGCCCGCCCACATTGGATGCGTATCGTTGCATCCTCCATCAGGCTGAGGAAGTTTAATCACTGAATGATCTCCAAAGGAATATATCCAGATATTTGATATCCTCCCGCCGCGGTAGTTTTTCCACTGGGCGTGAGCTGGCGCCAGGGGTGTGTATGCCATCGCACTGCCCTCAGGTGCAAAGGAGCCGTAGTATCCGTTTGGAATTTCAACCTTTACGGGAAACCCTCCGGTAACAGGTACCAGGAAAAACTGGGAATACCTGTTAGTAAACACTGACCTTTGCGATGCAAACAGTACATTTTTACCGTCAGGTGAAAATCCCCTTACAATATCTTCACCTGGGTGCCATGTCAGTCTGACCGGCACACCCCCTTCAACAGGGATAACAAAAACATCGGTGTTCCCGTCATACTGAGCACTGAAAGCAATTAGTTTTCCGTCAGGAGAAAAATAAGGGTCAGATTCAATACCCTCATCAACAGTCAGTCTTCTTGGCTGTGAGCCGTCAGAATTGGCTATCCAGAGATCTTCAGCGTAAATAAAAGCTAAATAGCTTTCACTTATTGCCGGCTGTGTCATCATCCGCGTATCATTAATATTGATACCCAGTGCATTTCCGGTACTAAATGATACAATAAAGATTATGACCAGAAACATCAGTTCGGTTTTCCTTTTCATGAATGGAGTTTTAAATCGATTACAGGAAGCTTTTAATAGTAACTACTGTTAAAATATTATTTTCATCATATTACGATCCCAAATCCTCTATTCCTCTAATCCTCTAATCTTCTAATCTTCTAATCCCACAACCCTTCAACCCTTCAACCCTTCAACCTTTCAACCTTTCAACCCTTCAACCTCACATTATAATACACATTTGCCTGTGCAGCAGGAGTAATTGTAAGGTCATTGATACAGACATGAGGGGGAAGTGTTGCACAATAATATACAACATCTGCTATATCCTCTGCTCTCAAAGCTTCTATGCCCCTGTAAACATCGCGTGCTTTTTCCTTGTCACCCTTGAAGCGAACCAGCGAGAATTCAGTTTCAGCCATCCCGGGGGCAATATTGGTCACTTTAATATTATGTTTAAGGAGGTCAATCCTCATGGCTTTTGAGAGGGCTTCAACAGCATGTTTGGAAGCGCAATAGACATTGCCGTTTTCATATACCTCCTTGCCTGCAATTGAAGAGATATTAAAAATGTGCCCTGAATTTCTTGCAACCATCAGCGGTACAACAGCCCTTGTGACGTAAAGCAGACCTTTGACATTTGTATCAATCATTCTGTCCCAGTCATCAATGTTGCCGGTGTCAATATGATCAAGCCCGACAGCCAGTCCGGCATTATTGACAAGAATGTCAATATTCTTCCATTCTTCAGGCATATCATTAATAATGTCCTGGACCTCGTACCTTTTCCTGACATCGAAGTTTAATGAGAGCACTTTTGCCCCGATTGCATGGAGTTCTTTTTCCAGTTCCTGCAGTCTCTCCAGCCTGCGACCGGTGATAATGACGTCATATCCTTCCTTTGCAAACTTTTCTGCTATTGCTTTGCCAAACCCTGATGTAGCCCCGGTTATCAAAATAATTCTGCTCATTTTATGATTTTGTTTCGTCTAAAAGTAAAGATATGAATTATTTCTCCCTGCTAACAAATCAGGTGTCATACTTTTTGAAGTATTTTATATCCATTGAAAATCATATATTTGGGATTTGTTTGGAGACATAACCGGCGGTGAAATATAAGAATGTTGGAAAAGCATAAAAACGAGAATACGGTTGAATTGATGTTTGATTCAATTGCACACAGATATGATTTCCTGAATCATCTTCTTTCTTTCGGAATTGATAAATCCTGGCGCAAAAGGGCAGTCAGGATTATTGGAAGCTCATACAAGAATCCCAGGATTATTGATGTGGCAACTGGTACAGCTGACCTTGCCATAATGGCAATGCGCATAAATCCTTCATTAATTTACGGAATTGATATATCTGAAAGGATGCTGGCCAAAGGAAGGGAAAAAATAAAAAAGCAGGAGCTTGAGGACAAAATCTTTCTCCTTAAGGCTGAGTCTGAACATATACCTTTCGATGACGATACCTTTGATGTTGCCATGTCAGCATTTGGTGTCAGAAATTTTAATGACCCGCTTAAAGGATTGACAGAGATGACCAGGGTCATCCGCAGAAATGGACTTGTTCTTATCCTTGAATTCTCAAAACCGCAGAAAGTTCCTTTTAAACAGATTTATAATTTTTACTTCTTCAATATACTTCCATTTGCAGGAAGAGTTTTTTCGGGAAACAGGAATGCTTACAGGTATCTTCCTGAGTCGGTTGAAGCCTTTCCGGATAATGAATTGTTCATAAATCTTATGCAAAAAGCAGGCTTAAAAAATACTGAACAGCAAAGACTTACCGGAGGCATTGCAAGTATTTACAAAGGAATAAAACCCTGAATGCAATATTCATCAATTAAAACAGTTTAATAGTACGAGGATCCTAAATAAAAAATATTTGCTTCTTAAGGCCAGGCATATCGCTTCCGTCCTGATATTAACTCTGATAACATGCAGTCTGTCAGGGCAAAGACAGAAACCTAAAAACGAATCGTGGTATGACGACAAACCACTGCATTTTGGGTTCAGTATCGGCACTAATCTGATGGATTTCAATATAACCCCAAATGTAAGCGGAAATTCGTCAGCCGATTCCCTTTATCCAGAGGTGACAATACTTAATCCCGGTATTAATATACAAATAGTTACAGACTTTAAGCCGGGCAAATATTTTGACATCAGATTCCTTCCGGGTGTTTCATTCGGCCAGAGGAATATCAGATATTACAGGATTATAAGTTTTCCGGGTGAGGCTGTGACATACAATGAACGTCAGCGTCTTGAGTCCTCATTTCTTGAATTCCCGCTTCTTTTAAAATACAAAGGAGACAGGCTCAATAATGTCAGGCCTTATGTAATAGGCGGTATCAATTACAGATATGACCTTGCAGGGAAGAAGGAATATGACGATGAAAAGCCTGTTTACCTGAGGCTTAAGCGTTCCGACCTTTATTACGAGGCAGGTGCCGGACTGGACTTTTATCTGCCGTATTTCAAGCTTTCTGTGGAGATAAAGATGTCAACGGGCCTGCGCGATATAATTGTCAAGGATCCTCCTCCGACACATCCTGAATATCTGAATGCCATCGAAAAGATGCGTTCTCAGATATGGGTTATTGCTTTTCATTTTGAATAACACATACCATGCCTTTCCGGGTAACTCTGAGTCTTAGACCTGAAGTATCAGCAGATGAATCAGTTATCAAAGCCGCTTCCTGCCGGGAAGCTGGAATTAATACCTCTGACCTGAGAGGGCTAAGGATACTCAGAAAATCTGTTGACGCGAGGGGCAAAAAGATAATGATAAACCTGTCAGTGGAGTTACTTACCAAAGACGATCCGGAAGAACCGCTCATTAAACCATTTGTTCCTCAAAATGTAGTGAACAGTCAGGAAGTTATCATCGTTGGAGCAGGCCCGGCAGGTCTTTTTGCTGCATCGCGCCTCATTGAGCTTGGGTTAAGACCTGTGATAATTGAGAGGGGAAAGGATATTTCAGAGAGAAAACGGGATCTGGCAAAAATCAGCAGGGAGCAGAAGATTGATCCCGACAGCAATTATTGTTTCGGTTTGGGTGGAGCAGGTACCTTTTCTGACGGGAAACTATATACAAGATCAAGGAAAAGAGGCGACAACATGAGGGTTCTGGAGCTTCTCTGCCTTCACGGAGCGGAACATAATATCCTGTATGAAGCTCATCCGCATATCGGGTCTGACAACCTCCCTTCAATAATCAGAAACATAAAAAACTCTATTCTCGACGCTGGCGGTGTTCTGATGCTCGGGAAGAAGGTAACGGATTTTATTATCGAATCAGATACAATTAAAGGTATTTTGACAGCGGATAATGAGAAAATTTATTCTCCTTATGTAATTCTTGCCACAGGGCATTCTGCCCGGGATATTTACAATATATGTGCCAGGAGGAGGATCGGGCTTGAATTCAAGCCTTTTGCGATGGGTGTAAGAGTTGAGCATCCGCAGGAATTGATTGACAGGATTCAGTACCATGGATATTCAAGAGGCAAATATCTTCCTTCAGCGTCATACAGTCTTGTTGCACAGGCCGGCGGCAGAGGGGTCTATTCTTTCTGTATGTGTCCGGGTGGCTTTATTGTACCTGCTGCCACAGACCAGGAGGAGATAGTTGTAAATGGAATGTCCCCGTCGCAAAGGAACTCAAAGTGGGCAAACTCAGGAATAGTTGTCGAAGTCAGACATGATGATGTTGCAAGGTTTAGCAGATTTGGGGAAATGGCAGGTCTGGAATACCAGAAATATATTGAAAGGCTTGCATGGGTAAACGGAGGCTGTACACAGAAGGCACCCGCACAGCGCCTCGCCGACTTTGTGGCCGGTGTCAGTTCTGATTCATTGCCGGAAGTTTCATATATGCCTGGCGTGACACTCTCACCTCTCCACGAATGGCTGCCTGAATCCATTGCGACCAGACTAAGGGAGGGGTTCAGGTATTTCGGATCGGTTATGAAAGGATTCCTGACGAACAACGCAGTTATCACCGGAGTTGAATCACGAACTTCATCTCCTGTCAGAATTCCGAGAGATCCGGAAACGCTCTCACACCCCGGAATCACAGGCCTCTATCCCTGCGGTGAAGGATCAGGCTATGCAGGCGGGATTGTCTCTTCAGCCATAGACGGCATCAATGCTGCCGAAGCAATAAGCCGAAAGGTCAATTCCTGAAAATTCTTTTTTTACCGGTAATTTTATGCAGTTAACCCTGCTTTAGCTGTTGCCAGGCTATCTTTTCTGGCAAAAATTGAATTTCCTAATTAATTTTATTGAAAAAACTTAATGGCAGAGTCGTTTATTCTTGGATTGAGCAGTGGTTCGGTATGCCTTGTTACATGCGGTATGGTTATGTTTCCTTACATGATGGCACGGACAGCAGGTGCAAAGGCTATTACAGCAGACCTGGCCGTCTTTCTGGCAACAAGATTCCTTGTTTATGCTTTGCTTGCTACAATTGTCTGGTTTGCAGGGCAATCACTTTTAAGATCCCCGGTTTTCACAAATTATACCTCAGGTTTTCTCTATATCGTTTTTTCAATTATGCTAATCTGGTATGCAATTGAAAAGAGGCCTTCAAAGACCTGCCCCGCAGCTGTCGTTGCAAAGATCGAAAAAAGAAAATTAGTGCCGGTATTCCTGGGTGTGGTAAATAGCCTGGCTCTTTGCCCTTCATTATTGCTGATTCTGACAAAAGGCGCAACACAGGCTACCCTTGGAAAGAGCTACCTCTCATTTTTAGGCTTTTTTGCAGGCTCATCGCTCTGGTTTTTACCGGTACCGGCAATCGGACTTGTAAAAAAGAAGAATGTAATCGAAACAGTTGGGATATTTGCTACCGGACTTGCAGGAACTATTTTCATTATTAAAGGAATATTAATGTTAATAAGATAAAAGTTTATGGAGAAAGAACTGGTTATAAATGGATACAGAAAGTCCTTCGGGAAGTCGCTTCTTTATACTCTTCCCGTATTTCTGATAACCTTTGTTTTTATGTCTGGAGGAAGACCTGATTTTTCTGATCCTGCGAGATTAGTTGCATTGCTGGTTACTTTTGCCGGTATGAATCTGCTTTACTTTCTTATGCATTATACAGGGCGGACCGACCGGTACAGGGCAATACTTTTCATCATATTTGCATTGTCGCTGTCATTTACACTAATTAGTAATATAGTGCAGATGAGAAATTCAATGTCTTTTTCTCAGTCAGACATTGTTGAGTGCAGGATCCCATTCTGTCACCTTGTTATACCAATGATGATTATACCGGCAGCGTTCACAAAATCAATAATATTCCCCGGTTCTATAATAGGTGGTTTTGCAGATATTTCATCGATGGTTATTTTATGGCTTTTTGCAACGATCGCGCTTGGAAGAGGTTTTTGCAGTTGGGGATGTTTTTACGGGGGCTGGGATGACGGTTTTTCAAGAATAAGGAAGAAACCATTGTTGAAGAAAATAAGTGATTCATGGAAATGGATGCCTTTTGCTTTGCTTTTAATGGTGATGTTAACCGCTGCTATGACGCTGGTGCCAACATATTGCGACTGGATTTGTCCGTTCAAAGCTGTGACTGAATTTGAGCAGGTCACCGACACAGAGTCTGCCATTAAGGCAGGCATCTTTATTTCATTATTTGGCGGACTTGTAGTAGCATTGCCCGTTGTAACACGAAAAAGGACCCAGTGCAGTTTCCTTTGCCCGCTTGGGGCTATAAATACTCTGTCAAATAAAATTACTCCATTTACAGTCAAAATCGATAATGAAAAATGCACGAAATGCTATAAATGCACAACTGTATGTCCGCTTTTTGCCCTTTCACGTGAAGATGTAAATGGAGGAAGAGTTTCAGTATTCTGCAGTAAGTGCGGAAAATGTGTTGATGTATGTCCAAATAATGCGATTCATTTCGGAATCAAAGGTGTGCCGGCCGGTTCTTTCAGGAATTTTTCACGAAACCTATTCCTTTTTGTATCTTTTATTTTCATTTCAATATTTTCTGCCGGATCAATTATTAATACAATTCAGAGTCTTTTAAATTTCATAATATCATAAAAATGAAAAAGATAAAGATAATATCAGGAATTATATGGGCATTTATGGCTCTGATAATCATTCTTATATTATTCCCCGGGCTTAACAGCTTCTCGGTTGCCCTGTCAAAACTGCCGTTTATGAAAATAAATCCCAATTTCGCAGGAGGTGATGCCGCATTCAGTTATGTTCAGGAAAGATGTACACTGGTGGTCAGAAAACCGGTGTTTGATGGCCTTCTGTCAGAGAGGAAGCATGGATTTGTACAGCTGGATTGGAGAGGAGAACTTCCTGATGTCATTTCTGATACAATTGATTTTGACAGGGATGGAGGTTCAGATTTTGTTGTGAATCTGAAAAGAAATGATGCTGTGACTGTCATCAATCCTTTGTCGGATCTTGTAACCGGACTGAATGTGTCAGTACCCACGTCATACGGCTGGACAGTAAGAGTTGGGCTGAAAAGGGAGTGAGATTTGTTCTATGACTGCACGACTATAAACCTCTACCCCCTTCTTCTGAACTCTGAGAAGATAATTGACGCAGCCATACCGGCATTCAATGATTCAATGCCATATTTTGAATCAGTGAATTTCGGTATTGTTATCCTGTCGGTTACAAAAGTCAGGAGCTCTTCAGAGATACCTCTTGATTCATTTCCAATAAGAATTATTCCTCTTCTGCCAAGACTATGATTGTATACAGATTCTCCGTCAAGTACAGTTCCGTAAACAGGAACCTCTTTTTTTTGAGCTGAACTGAGAAATTCTGAAAGGTCACAAACATGAACTTTGACGTTCAGAAATGCTCCCATTGTAGCCTGAATAACCTTAGGGTTATAGATATCCACACAGTTTAAAGAGCAGACCATGTTTTTTATTCCGAACCATCCGGCGGCCCTGATTATTGTACCCATATTGCCCGGGTCCTGTATGAAGTCAAGTGCCGGAATAATATCCCTGGTAATTTCCTCCATGTCCATCTCATGTTCGGTCATTCTGACAACAGCCATTGCATTATGGGGAGTGGAGAGACTGCTCAATTGTTTAAGTTCTTCATATTTCACAGGCAGAATTTCCTCAATTCTTTCTTTAACATCAGATGGAATGCCTGCCAGGTATTCAGGTTTACAGACAAGTGTTTTTACTTCGAGTCCTGATGCAAGTATTTCTCTCACAATCTTATCTCCCTCTGCAATGAACAATCTGTACTCTTCCCTTACCTTCCTCTTTTGAAGTGACAAAATAAACTTTGTTTTATTCTTACTTAACATGGCAGTTTTTTAAGAAAAGTTTAATACAGGTCCCTGTTTAAAAAATCTCTTTCATCATTAAAATTCTGCTCGTTTAAAATTTCTGAACTGACGCTTTCTTTGACTATCAGCTAGTCTATTATTTGATATATTTGCGATACAACACTTTTGGCAAAATTTGGAAAAAAAATCTTCAAATAAAAACCTTAAGGAATTAAGAATAGTAATTCCTGTCCTTTTGCTGATCATAACTGCTTATTCCTGTAATCCGACAAAATATGTACCCCAGGGCGAGACGCTTCTTGATAAAAACCAGGTAATAATAAATAATGACGGAATCAGGAAAAGCGATGTAATTCCCTATATTAAGCAAAAACCGAATAAAAAAATTTTTGGCGCAAGATTTCATCTGGGTTTGTACAATCTTTCAAACATTGAAAAGGAAAAGTGGCCTCATGCGTGGCTCAGGAACATAGGTGAAGAGCCCGTAATCTATGATCCCTATGCAACACAAAGAAGTACTGAGGACATCAAATCATTTGTGTCGTCGAAAGGCTATTTCGACAGCAAGGTCAGTGATTCGGTCAGGACTGAACAAAGAAAATCAGAGGTGTTTTACAGAATAGATCTGAAATCTCCATATACGATAAGAAACCTGTATTATGATATTGCCGATACTGCAATACGTAATCTTTTCTATTTTGACTCAGTCAATTGTATGATTGAAAGAGGTAAACCATTTGATGTTGATGTCCTTCAGGCCGAGAGACAAAGATTCGAGAGGTTTATTAAAGACCGGGGTTATTATGCTTTTTCAGGAGATCACATAAACTTCAGGGTTGACAGTACCATCGGAAACCGGCAGGTAAATATTTTCTATGAAGTAAGAAATTTCAGGCAAATTGACAACTATAAAAGGATAAGCCTTGTTCCCCATTCAACCTTCAGGATAAAGAATATATATATCTACCCTGATTTTGTTCCGCGCGATGTTCTGGAAGGAGGTGATGCATACTTTAAAAGGCTTGATACGACTGAGTACAAGGGATACTATTTTGTCACCCCGGGATCGGGTCCGTCATTAAAGTATGATCTTATCATTCAATCACTCTATATAAAGCCTGGTTCAGTTTATAGCCTGACAAATGTTGAACGTACCCGTTCTCATTTACTATCATTGAAGGCATTCAGGCTCGTTAATATCTATTTTGAGGATTCTCCGGAACCATCATCAAAGGAACTCCTGCTTGACTGCAATATTCAGCTTACCCTGCTGAGCCAGCAGTCGTTCAGGATTGAGGTTGAGGGAACCAATTCGGCGGGCAACCTGGGAGGGGCTCTGAACCTGGTTTATCAGCATAAGAACCTGTTTCACGGAGCAGAACAGTTTAATCTTAAACTTAAAGGAGCCTATGAAGCGCTGTCGGAGCAAAAGACAAAACTGAGAAGCAGCCAGGAATATGGTATTGAAACAAGTCTCAGGCTTCCAAAATTTTTTCTTCCGTTAATAAATACCGAGGATTTTATTAAGAATTACAATCCCACAACTTCTCTGCTTGCTGCATACAACTATCAGAATATGCCGTTCTACAGCCGTACGATGGCAAATGCAACCTTCGGCTACACCTGGAATGAGGGCAGTTACAAAACACATATCATTAATCCCCTGCAGTTTAACTTTGTTAACCTTATTTCAATCGATTCAGTTTTTCAGGAAAGAATAGCCTCTTCTTCTTACCTGGCCTACAGTTACAGTGATGTTATGATTTTGGGCGGCAATTATTCCTTTATTTTCAGTAATCAGAAAATTCAGAAATCGCGCGATTACTGGTTCTTAAGGATCAATGCTGAGGCAGCCGGAAACCTGCTGGCACTGGCAGGCAATATTGCAGGTCTCAGAAAACAGGACGGTGCATATCATATTTTTGGTCAGCCTTTTGCCCAATACCTAAGGGCCGACATAGATCTTCGCTACAATTATATTGTGAATGACGTTAGTTCATTTGTTTACAGAGCCTTTATAGGTGCAGGCATCCCGTTTGGAAATTCTCTGGCAATACCCTTTGAAAAACAGTATTTCGGAGGCGGAGCCAATGGTATAAGAGCATGGCAGGTTCGTTCACTGGGACCAGGCTCATATGTCAATCCTGATGATGTCAAATTCATTAACCAGATAGCAGATATTAAGCTGGAAGCTAATGCTGAATACCGGTTCAAACTCTTCTGGATACTCGAAGGCGCATTATTCCTCGACGCCGGCAATATCTGGACATACAGAAATGATGAATCAAGACCCGGAGCACAGTTTGTGCTTAAGAAAGTCTACAAAGACCTGGCTGTGGGCACAGGCACTGGGCTCAGGTTTGATTTTAAGTTTGTAATTGGAAGACTGGATATGGGAATGAAACTTCGGGACCCTGCAATTGAGCATGGCTCAAGATGGATAATTTTTAACAGACCTTACAACTTCAGCAATGATTTTACCCTTGTGGTAGCTATAGGATACCCGTTCTGATGCCAGCCTGCTGAGAAAAAATTTCTTTTCAATTTTTTTATTTCCCCGGGATTTAGTATTTTGACAATGTCTCACTGCATATGTAATGTTCCTTAAGGATTCATTAAGAAGCTGGTTAGGCTATACACGCAGGGAACGAAGATCTTCGACAATCCTGCTTGCAATGATTTTCATAATAGCAGGAATAAGATATGTCATACCAGGGAAAACCATAGATATCAGTGAATTGAAACAAATCCAGGGTATAACACCATCATCTGGGATAATTTCGATTCAGGATACGTTGAAAGAATACATTCCGGCAATCAAAAAGACAGCAAGAAAATCACCCGAACATCTTTTGGATATCAATTCAAGCGATTCTGCACAGCTTGAAGCACTTCCGGGTATCGGACCCGTTCTGTCTGCAAGAATTATAAAATACAGAAATCTGCTTGGAGGATTTACAGCTGTTGATCAGCTTAAGGAAGTATATGGATTGCCGGAAGAAACCTTCAATTTAATTTCGAAAAGGCTTTACGCTGATACTCTGAAGATAAGAAAAATCAATATTAATAAGGCCCGTTACA
>JABUEV010000487.1 GCA_013314865.1 Bacteroidales bacterium
TTTATTTGAAGAATCGGAAATCAGGGAAGGAGATCTTGCGGCGGTTGCCGGCGTTGAAAAAATGCCTGCCCATCTTGAATTTACCGTAAAAATCAGCGGCAGAGTAATGGTATCCTGTGACCGTTGTCTGGAAATGTTTGAATATCCGGTTGATTGTGAAAACCATTTCCTGGTGAAGTATGGGGAGGAACATGACTTCAATGATCCTGATATCATTACTTTAAGGGCAGATGAGCACGAATTGGACCTGAAACAATTTTTTTATGAGTTTATACATCTTGCCCTTCCCATAAAGAGAGTTCACCCCGCGGATCAGTTTGGGAACAGCACATGTAATCCTGATATGATCCGCAAGCTAAACGAACATCTTATAGACGATGACAAAAATAGAGATCCCCGCTGGGATCAATTGAAACGACTAATGAATGATAATTAATACAGAATGAAATGGCACATCCAAAGCGAAAGCATTCAAAAACACGAAGAGACAAGCGCAGAACTCACTACAAGGCAACAGCTCCCACTCTGGGCACCTGTTCCAACTGCGGTTCTGCAGTTCAGTTCCACAGGGTATGTCCTGAATGCGGTTACTACAGAGGCAAACTTGCAATTGAAAAGAAGGTTACAGCCTGATATCCGTTTAATACATACTCATAGCCATGAGAATTGGTGTTGATGTAATGGGTGGAGATTTTGCTCCCGAGGCTGTTGTAGAAGGGGCAGTTGATGCACTTGCACACCTTAACCCGGATGAAAAAATTATTCTTATCGGAGACAGGGAAGCTATACTTCGCAAACTTGAAGAACTTGGAACTGACCCTGCCTCCTTTGAAATAATTCCATCCACACAGGTGATAAAAATGGCAGAACACCCGGCCAAAGCATTTTCCCAGAAACAGGATTCGAGCATCGCAATTGGTTACAGGATGCTTAAGAAAAGAGAGATTGACGGTTTCTGCAGTGCAGGAAATACCGGGGCAATGCTTGTGGGTGCAAGTCATACAGTCAATGTTGTGCCAGGTGTTTTCAGACCGGCACTTGCTACACTTCTCCCCTGCGTCGACGGAAGGGATTCCATAATACTTGACGTTGGACTTAATCCTGATTGCAAGCCTGATGTCCTTCTTCAGTATGGAATACTGGGAAGCATATACGCAAAATCTGTTCTGGGAATTGAAAACCCTACTGTGGGGCTTTTAAATATCGGTGAAGAGGAAACAAAGGGGACACCTTCTGTTAAAGCAGCATATGAACTGATGAAAGATCATCCGGGACTTAATTTTGCAGGCAATGTTGAGGGAAATGCACTTTTCCTTGAAGGTATTTCAGATGTGGTAGTCTGTGACGGCTTTGTCGGAAATATTGTCCTCAAACAGGCGGAAGCATTTTATCATGTCTGTAAGAAAAGAAACATCACGGATAAATTTGTCGAAAGACTGAATTTTGAAAATGTCGGCGGTACTCCTGTAGTTGGTATCAATGCAAATGTTGTAATCGGGCATGGCATTTCAAAGAGAAAAGCCATTATGAACATGATTCTGACGACACGATCTGTTATTGCCGGTAATCTGGCACAAAAAATAATCGAATCAATTTAAAATGAAAAAAATCAGAGCAGCCATTACGGGAGTAAATGCATGGGTGCCTGATTACAGGCTTACCAATCATGAGCTTTCCCAGATGGTAGATACATCTGATGAATGGATAATGCAGCGTGTCGGCATAAGGGAAAGAAGAATATTGAAGGGAGAGGGACTTGGAACATCAGATATGGGAAGTGAAGCAGTAAAAGGACTGCTAAGGAAAACAAACACTTCAGCCGACGAAATTGACCTGGTCATCTGTGCCACAATAACCCCCGACATGCTTTTTCCTGCGACTGCCAATATTATTTCAGACAAGGCTGGCATAAAAAACGCTTTCAGTTTTGATCTTGCCGCTGCATGCTCCGGTTTCCTGTTTGCCCTTCAGACAGGTGCAGCTTACATTGAATCCGGAATGTGCAGGAAAGTAATTGTGATTGGTGCAGATAAAATGTCATCCATTACAGATTATACCGACCGCACCACATGCCCTCTTTTCGGAGATGCGGCCGGCGCAGTCTTGCTCGAGCCATCAGAAAATGAATTTGGACTGATGGATTTTATCTTTCATACCGACGGCTCAGGTGCGAAATATCTTCATATGAAAGCCGGCGGATCAGTCAGGCCGCCTTCACATGAAACAGTCGATGCCAGGGAGCACTTTGTTTATCAGGAAGGACAGACTGTTTTTAAATTCGCTGTGGTAAACATGGCCGACATTGCCGCTGAAATAATGGAACGGAACAACCTTACATCCGAAGATGTAGCCTGGCTGGTGCCTCACCAGGCAAACCTGAGAATTATTGAAGCGACCGGCCGCAGAATGGGACTGCCCCCAGAAAAGGTAATGAACAATATTGAACATTTTGGTAATACGACCGCGGCAACTATACCACTTTGCCTGTGGGAGTATGAAAATAAGCTCAAAAAAGGAGACAAACTGGTCCTTGCAGCTTTCGGCGGCGGCTTTCGCCACCGCGAGCGACACGCCGAGGATGGCGTTCGCGCCGAGGCGGCTCTTGTTGGGCGTGCCATCCAGTTCGATCAGGAACTCGTCGATCGCGCGCTGGTCGGT
>JABUEV010000488.1 GCA_013314865.1 Bacteroidales bacterium
ACAACAAAGCCGGAAGAGGTTCCCAACTCTGATCCGGGATGGGATGGCATTGAAGCAGACCTTCAGTTTGCTATTGATAACCTGCCTGTGACAAAGATCAACAACGAACCGGGCCGTGCTACAAAATATGCAGCAGAGGCTGTCAAAGCCCAGGCTCACATGTACCAGAGAGAATATGCCCTTGCAAAACCTCTTCTTGATGATATAATCAACAGCGGCAAATTCAGCCTGGTTCCGGAGTATACCTGGAACTTTGACATGACCCATGAAAACAATGCCGAATCAATATTCGAACTGCAGTGTGCTACAACTGCTACCGCACACTCTGCAGTTAACGGTTCTGGCTGTAACTTCCACCAGAAAGGCCCGGCCAGCTGTGGCGGATGGGGCTTCTACCAGCCTTCACAGAACCTGTTCGAGGCTTTCCAGGTTGACGATAACGGACTTCCTGTCCTTGACCCTGCTTTAAGGAAACACCTTGCAAGCGACATGGGTCTGGGAAGCGGTCAGGATTTCACTCCAACACAGGAGCCCCTCGACCCGCGTGTTGACTTTATCATTGCACGCCGTGGAGTCGACTTCCTGGGATGGGGAATCCACCCGGGAAATGACTGGATACGTGAACAGAACAATGGCGGTCCTTATATGACAAAGATCTTCATGCACAGGAAAGAAGAACAGTCTTTGAATCTCAACGGAACAGGCTTCTATAATGGTAAAAACTACAGAACTTACCGTTATGCAAGCATCCTCCTCTGGAGAGCTGAATGTGCCATTGAAGACAATGACCTGGATTATGCACGCCAGCTGGTTAACATGATCCGTAACCGTGCAAAGAACAGTACACCTGTAAAGGGATTCTGTTCCAGCACTAAAAACCTTGGTTCAAATCCTGTTGTCGACTGGAACCTGCCTGCAGCAAACTATAAAATTGAACCTTATCCTGATGTTCCAGGGCAGTATCCTTTTGATACGAAAGAAAATGCCCTGAAAGCAGTTCAGGAAGAAACAAGACTCGAGTTTGCATGCCAGAATCACAGGTTCTTCGATCTGCGCCGCTGGGGCATCCTTGCTCCAACTCTGAATGCATACATCGCCCACGATGTCACTTTCAGAACATTCTTGCAGGGAGCCACCTTCAACGCAAATGAAGATGATTACTGGCCACTGCCTCAGAGCCAGATCGACCTGCAGAAAGGTGTCCTCACACAAGACCCGGCTTATTGATCCTTCAGGATCAAACTGCTATAAACGAAGAGACGCGCAAATCGCGCGTCTCTTCTTATTTAAAATGGAAATAATACCAGAACGTATCTGAAAATTTTTCCCGCATTCTCTGTTCCATGGTTGCAGGGTCATTTCTGGCTGTAATATAGCTGGCAAAATACTGGTCAAAACGACTAAGTGTTTCAGGATTCATTTTCAGATTTCCAATATCAGGGAAGACTCTTTTGCTGTTGTAATAAATCAGTATTGCCTCTTCAATATGCCGGGGTATAGATGTATATCCCATCTCTTTCAGCAGTTTTACATTCTCAACGACTGCCTCAACATTCTTGGTAAGAAGACCCCATGCCATCAGGTACTCAAAGGCTTTCCTGTTTGACTTGTTAACCTCTGTCAGAACAGGAAGATTGGTCTCAGGAGATTCAAGAAAAATAAAAAAATCAGACGATGGAGCTATCTTTTTCTTCTCAGCAATATCCTGATCCATACTTATCCTTGAAGTGTCCCTTGCAAGCCCGAAATATTTGTCACCCCACTTTTTGTAGAATAAGGTTTTTTTAAGAATACCGGCATACTTTTCTGCCATCCTGTAGTTGCCATTTATAAGGTTGGTTTTTGTCAGCAGTTTCAAATTCTGGGGTCTCAGACCATATACAACCATTTCTTCATATGCCCATCTGTGAGCTTCATTAATCAGTCCAACCGAATAGAAAAAATATGCGCCCCATGGCAGGTGCTCATCGCTCCACGGAAGAATCAGGGATCCTGTGCCGAAATTCTGCTGACCCTTGAATAGCCTGTCACATAATTGTCCGGATTCCGATAGTGAAACATTGTAAAAATATTGCCCGATAAGATTGTTTGAGGGATAACGTTCATAATAATCCACTGCTTCTTCCCACTTCTCGCCAAAAACCAGCTTCTCAAGCCCTATAATTCTTGCGGTCTGAGGATTATGAAATTTAACAAGCATAAAAATCAAAAAAGCAAAAAAGACTCCCTCAGAGATTACTGTCAGTAATCCTTCAGAATGTCTTATCCATGATCGCATTCTAAATAACTTCAGAATTAACGGAAATATCAGCAGGTATCCGATAAGCAGGTAATAGATCGTTTTGTGCGTCAGGTTATTTACATAGGGAAGAGGGTAAAAAAGAATCTGATTGTAAGTCCGGTAAAAAATCAATTCCTTGAAAATAAAAATTGTAACAAATGTTACAATTATCATTATCAATATGTTGATATATCCGGTTCTGCCTCTCTGATGAATCAGGATCCAGACAATATACAGCAATGAAAAAACGAGCATGTATGCCCCAGAGATGTAATACAAAAAGGGAAAAATGAGAGGAACAAGAAACAATATGAATTTCTCACTAATTGATAAAGCGAGTAAAAGAAGAATCAATACAATAAC
>JABUEV010000489.1 GCA_013314865.1 Bacteroidales bacterium
TCAGTCAGACTTCGGGATCAGCTACATGCCGTTCACCGATGACAATGCTTACATGAATGTCCTGAGGCAGATGCACCGTGCGGCTTTCAGGCTCAACATAGGAGTTGACTTCGTTCTGGCTGAAAACGCCGATTTCAGCGGATATGACCTGCTGTTCATTCCTCCGTTATATGTTGCCGACGATGCACTTCTTAAGAAGATTTCAGACTTCGTTAAAAACGGCGGACATGTCATTATGTCTGTAAAAAGCGGATTTTGTGATGAAAACTCTGTGGTAAGACACGTTAAAGCCCCGGGGCCTCTTCGCGAGGCATGCGGATTCTATTATCAGGAGTTTTCGAGCGCAGGCTCGCTTAAGCTTCTTAATGATCCCTTCAAAGTAGGAACCGAAAAAAACAATGTCAGGAGCTGGGTTGAATTTATCATTCCCGAAACGGCAAAAGCACTGGCTTACTACGATGACCCTTTCTTTGGAAAATATCCGGCCATTACTGAGAACCGTTATGGCAAAGGAAGTCTGATATATGAAGGATGCCTTGTATCTGATGAAATACAGTCGGCTGTTGTGGCACAAAAGGCTCTGGAGATTGGTATTATCAATAAAAGCACTCCTAAATATCCGGTTGTCATAAGGGAAGGTGTAAACAGTCAGGGAAAAACAATCAGGTATTTCCTGAATTATTCAGGAAAAGATGTTTCTGTTCCTTATTTTGCTGAGAAGGGCGTCAATCTGTTTACAGGCAAATCACTTACAAAGGGAAATCCGGTATCCTTAAAGCCCTGGGATGTGGCAATTGTTGAGGAGTGAGCGGTGTGGCACAGAGCACAGAGCACAGAGCACAGGGCTCAGAGCAAAGGGCCAAGAAGATTCCAGGATTCCAAAATTCCAGGATTGGCTACGCCAAGCTCACCCGACAGTATGTCGGGTTCGGTTCAAAGATTCTTTTAGTTCATGGTTGAAAGGTTGAAGGGTTTAGAACATTTAAACCTGCAAAACTTGCATAACTTGCTCAACTTGCATAACCTGCATAACAGACCAGTAGACTTAGTGACTTAGAGACTTAGTGACTGAGAGACTGAGAGACTGAGAGACTGAGAGACTGAGAGACTAAGGGACTGAGGGACTAAGGGACTTGAACGAGAAACGAGAAACTATAAACGCAAAACCATAAAAAATTCCCGTTTGAATTGGGACAGGGAGTGCTTTTTCTTAAATTTACATATCACTAAAACCCTTATAAGATGAAAAGAAGGAAATTCATAAAGCTGACCTCAGTCGGATCTGCAGCTATGGCAGGTTCATTTTATATTCCCCGCTTTAATAATGATCAGAGAAAACTGAAAATAGCACTTATAGGTGCCGGCTGGTATGGTATGGTTGATGTAAAAGCTGCCCTCAACTCAGGTAGAGCAGAGGTGACAGGAATATGCGATGTTGATTCTGACCATCTTAACAACAGTGCCGCTGAGATTGAGAAGATTCAGGGATTCCGTCCAAAAACATTTAAATATTACCGGGATCTCCTCGAAATGAAGGATATTGAAGCCGTGTTTATCGGAACTGTACCTCACTGGCATGCGTTGCAGTTCATAGCTGCATGCGAAAAGAAATTTGACATCTACTGTGAGAAACCTCTTTCATACGATGTTGCCGAAGGAATTGCAATGGTGAATGCTTGGAAGAAAGCCGGAAACATTGTGCAGGTGGGTTTTCAGCGGCGGCAGAGCCAGGCATTCATGAAAGCAAAGGAACTTATTGAAACCGGAACAATAGGCGAAGTCCGTCAGATAGTGGCACAGATACATTACAATCCGGGTAAACAGGACACAACAATACAGGCGCCTCCTCCATCTCTCGACTGGGAGGAGTGGTGCGGTCCGGCTCCTAAACTCGATTACCGGCCCAGCATCGGTCATATCTCGTGGAGACTTGAAAAAGAATACGGCAACGGACATCTTGTCGACTGGGGGATTCATCATATAGATATCATCAGGAAGATAATGGGTGAGGGAACACCTGAGGAATTTTACTCGACAGGAGGATTATTTGTTCTTAAAGGCCAGATTACCACGCCTGACACTCTGACCGCTCATATGAAATTTAAAAAGGCACCTGTGACATGGCAGCACCGTCTGTGGGGAAATGGAGATGTAACATCTGCTTTCAACAACGGTATTTTCTTTTACGGTGAAAAAGCAACTCTCTTTGCAGAAGATTCAAAGGTCATTGTTTTCCCTGCCGGGAAAAATGCTCAACCTCAGGAAATATCCATACCGACACCAATGATGCAGGATAACCATGTGATAAATTTCCTTGATGCCGTAATAAAAAAGGACAAAAGCCTTATCAGTTGTGATCCTGAAGACGCTTTTAAATCCACAACTGCAGTGCATCTTGCCACAATTTCCTATAATACCGGAACTATTGTCAGATGGGACGAACAGAAAAAAGAGATTATTAATAATCCTTCTGCATCAGCACTTCTCAGAAGGGAATACAGAGGCAAATACGTGCACCCCTGAAAGTTTCTGTCACTCTTCAAAAATCCGGCAATAATCAGCGAGATTGTAACTATGGCATAAATCACGGAATTCCTTCAGTAGTTCACTGCTGAAATGCACTCCTTTTTCC
>JABUEV010000490.1 GCA_013314865.1 Bacteroidales bacterium
ACTTGATTATATTGTATGCAAGATACCACGATGGGACCTCAACAAATTTGAGGGAGTCTCTCATCAAATTGGCAGCAGTATGAAAAGTGTGGGTGAAGTTATGGCTATAGGAAGAACCTTTGAGGAGGTGATACAGAAAGGCCTCAGAATGATAGGCCAGGGAATGCACGGATTTACCGGAAACAGGAACCTGTGCTTTGATGACATCGAAAAAGAACTGGCAGAACCCACTGACATGAGAATCTTCTCAATAGCCGAAGCCCTCGAGAAAGGATTCCCTGTGGATAAAATACATGACCTCACCAAAATTGACAAATGGTTTATCTACAAACTGAAGAATATAATAAATATTAAGAATGAGCTTTGCCGCTATGACAAAATTGAAGATGTTCCCGCCGAATTGATTCTGAAATCCAAAATCAACGGGTTCAGCGATTTTCAGCTGGCGCGGCATGTCCTTAAGTCAGAGCCTGAGAATATCAACAATGACATGATGAAGGTGAGGAGCTACAGGAAATCACTGGGAATTGTACCTTTTGTAAAGCAGATCGACACCCTGGCAGCAGAATATCCCGCTTTGACAAATTACCTTTATCTTACCTACAGTGCCTCGGAGCACGATGTATCGTTTGATCGCGATGGCCGGTCAATTGTGGTGCTTGGCTCAGGACCCTACAGGATAGGTTCAAGCGTGGAGTTTGACTGGTGTTCGGTGAATGCGGTGGAAACTATCAGGAAAGAAGGGTACCGGTCGGTAATGATAAACTACAATCCTGAAACCGTAAGTACCGATTATGATACCTGCGACCGTCTTTATTTTGATGAGCTGACATTTGAGAGAATTCTTGACATCACCGAGGTTGAAGCACCCGGAGGAGTGATAGTGTCGGTGGGAGGACAGATCCCGAATAACCTGGCAATGCGGCTGTATAATGAAAAGATACCTGTGCTGGGCACATCTCCTGTGTCGATTGACAGGGCTGAAAACCGTCATAAGTTCTCTTCAATGTGCGACTCCCTTTCAATAGACCAGCCCAAATGGAAGGAACTCTCATCCGTAGATGATATTATGGAATTCGTCGACCGGATAGGATTCCCGGTGCTCATAAGGCCTTCATACGTACTTTCAGGTGCTGCAATGAATGTAGTTTCAAACAAAAACGAACTTACACACTACCTTGATCTTGCAGCACAGGTCTCAAAGCAGTACCCGGTTGTAGTAACTGAGTTCATTGAAAATGCCAAAGAAATTGAGATTGACGCTGTGGCCGACAGGGGTGAGATAATTGCATACGCAATAAGCGAACATGTGGAATTTGCAGGTGTTCATTCAGGTGACGCCACAATGGTTTTCCCTGCACAAAAAATCTATTTTGAGACAGCAAGGCGCATTAAACGGATCTCGAGGCTGATAGCAAAGGAACTTGACATTACAGGGCCTTTCAATATTCAGTTTCTCGCCAAAGACAACGAAATAAAGGTAATTGAATGCAACCTAAGGGCAAGCAGAAGCATGCCTTTTGTTTCCAAAGTATTGAAAACCAACCTTATTAATCTTGCCACAAAGATTATGCTCGGACTGCCGGTTGAAAAGCCTCACAAGTCTGTCTTTGACCTTGATTATGTAGGGGTAAAAGCTCCGCAATTCAGTTTCTCAAGGCTTGCAAAGGCTGATCCGGTTCTGGGGGTTGATATGGCATCAACGGGTGAAGTGGGATGCATAGGAGAAGGATTTTATGAGGCTATCCTGAAAGCAATGTTCTCGGTTGGATACAGGGTACCTGAAAAAAGCATTCTATTGTCGACCGGGCCTGCAAGATCAAAAGTTGAACTGCTCAACAGTGCCAGGGCTCTGATTCAAAGAGGTCATAAGCTCTACGCTACACGCGGAACCCGACAGTTTCTCAATAATGCCGGAATTGAAGCAGAAATTGCCTACTGGCCTGACGAGAAAAAGGCACCCAACACTGTGGAATTAATAAAATCACGTGAAGTGGACCTGGTGGTCAATATACCCAAAAACCTTAGTCCTTCCGAATTAAATAATGATTATATAATACGAAGAAGCGCAGTTGATTTCAACGTCCCGCTTCTGACAAATGCCAGGCTTGCCAGTGCATTCATTCTCGCTTTCTGCAGACTGAAAACCGAAGACCTGGCCATTAAGAGCTGGGATATGTACTGAAACAACCTCTGGCTAACTTGTAAAGAATATTCTGACATGGTTTCAATCAGAAAAGCATCCCTGAATGATGCCCCGGCAATCATTGAATTCCAGAAAAAGATGGCATGGGAAACAGAAAAACTGGAGCTCCGTGACGATCTTATAAACCCGGGTGTCAATGCCGTATTCAGCGACAGCTCTAAAGGAGAGTATTATGTTGCTGAAGCTGACGGGAAAGTGATTGCTTCATTGCTGATAACACGTGAATGGAGTGACTGGCGCAATACTTTTGTCTGGTGGTTCCAGTCAGTCTATGTTCTGGCGGATTTCCGCCAGCAGGGCGTCTTCAAGGCTATGTTCCGGTTTGTCAAAGATGAGGCCCTGAAAAATGGCGCTGCCGGTTTACGGCTATACGTTGAAAAAAATAATATCACAGCGCAGAAAACAT
>JABUEV010000491.1 GCA_013314865.1 Bacteroidales bacterium
TGGCTTGGGAATTATGTATTCTCTTCCGAACTCAAGTTAATTCACATTGTAAGCTTTCAGAACATCTTCAGGCACAGGTTCTTTTGCCAGCGAAGAGAGAGCTTTTGCTGCGGCCAGCTTCATCTCCTCATTAATAGTCCTTGCCCTTACATCGAGCGCTCCCCTGAAAATAAAGGGGAACCCGAGGACATTATTTATCTGGTTGGGATAATCTGAACGGCCGGTGGCAAATATGAGATCATTCCTTGTTGACATAGCATCCTCATAGGAAATTTCAGGATTTGGATTGGCCATAGCAAACACTATTGGATCCTTTGCCATTGAAGCAAGCATCTCTTTCGACATCAGGTTGGCTGTCGAAAGACCAAGGAAAAGGTCAGCCCCCCTTACAGCTTCCTGAAGTGTATCTATATTTCTTTCAGTAACAAACTCCTGCTTGTACTTGTTAAGGTCATTTCTCTTCCTGTTGATGACACCCTTGCTGTCGACCATAACAATATTCTCTTTCTTCACACCCAGGGAAACATATAGTTTGGAGCAGGAGATTGCTGCCGCGCCTGCACCGCATACAACCATCTTTATCTCATCAATCTTCTTGCCTGTAATTTCCAGTGCATTCAGTAAACCTGCACCCGAAATAATGGCTGTTCCGTGCTGGTCGTCATGAAACACAGGTATATCAAGCATTTCTTTTAGCCGTGTTTCAACTTCGAAACATTCGGGCGCCTTAATGTCTTCAAGATTAATGCCACCAAAAGTGGGAGCTATCTTTGCGCATATCTCTATGAGCTTTTCTGGATCCTTCTCATCTATTTCAATATCAAAAACATCAACATCCGCAAAGACCTTAAAGAGGAGTCCTTTGCCTTCCATTACCGGCTTCCCGGCCATAGCTCCAATATCTCCAAGACCAAGTACGGCCGTCCCGTTGGATATCACGGCCACAAGATTTCCCTTTGCCGTATAACTGTAAACATCATCAGGATTTTTTTCAATTTCAAGACACGGATATGCTACACCAGGGGTGTAGGCCAGACTTAAATCATATTGTGTGCAATAGGGCTTTGTGGGTATAACTTCAACCTTACCATGACGGCCCCGGCTGTGATACTGAAGAGCATCTTCCTTTGTTATCTTTGGCATTGTCAGCAAATTTTAATTTACTCTGTAAGAGATTGTCATTCTGATTGACAGAAATCATTCTGAAAATTACAATTATTCTGTCTCAATAAACATGAAAAAGGTCAGAAAAAATAATAATTTAAGGTGGCTATTATTCCAAATTTTGGTGGTTAATATTTTGCGTTGACAACAAATTTGAATATTTTCAACGGCGGTTTTTATTTCATACCTAACCATTTTCATTATGGAAGATAATCTTGCAATTGGAGTTGATATAGGAGGAAGCCATATCAGCTGTGCGGCCGTTGACATCAAATCATTCAAAATTCACAGGGAGACACATACTGAGAGGGCGGTAAACAACAAGGCACCGGCTGATGAAATCATTAAAGTATGGACTGAAGCACTGGCTGAATCAATAAAAAAGGCGCCCGGACAAATAAAAGGAATTGGGTTCGGCATGCCCGGCCCGTTTGATTATGTAAAGGGAATCAGCTATATAAAAGGCGTAGCCAAATATGAGCACCTGTACGGAGTAAATGTTGCCGAGGCCATCGCTCATAGACTCGGACACGGAAAAGATTTTCCGGTAAGGTTCATGAATGATGTTTCATCATTTGCTGTCGGAGAGGCACTGCTTGGGAAAGCAGCAAATTACAGACGCTCAATGTCAATAACTCTTGGCACAGGCTTCGGTTCAGCCTTTATCCTTGACAGGATACCAGTAGTCGACGGCCCCGAAGTCCCGAAACTGGGATGTGTTTACCACCTTCCATATAAGGATAATATTGCAGATGACTATTTCTCAACAAGATGGTTCACCGGAAACTATAAAAAACTCACAGGAATTGAGGTAAGCGGCGTTAAGGAGCTCGTTTCAAAGGCAGGAACAGACCCTGTTGTTCAGGATTTGTTCACTGAATTTGGCAACAATCTGGCATCATTCCTTGCTCCATGGCTTTTAAGGTTCAGGGCCGAAATACTGGTGGTAGGAGGCAATATCTCATTTTCATGGGATCTTTTCGGTGACATATTTAAGAATAGACTGAAAAAAGAAGGTTGTGAATGCAAAGTGGAACTTTCGGAGCTTAAAGAGGATGCTGCACTGATAGGCAGTGCATTTCTGCTTGACGAAAAATTCTGGAAGGATATTCAGCATGCATTGCCTTTGATGTAGCAGGAAGACGATGAATGGTATTCGGTAATCAGTAATCGGTAATCGGTATTCGGTAGTCGGTATTCGGTAGTCGGTATTCGGTATTCAGTGATAATAATAAAAGGTCAAAACCAAAAGACTAATAGACCAGTAGACCAGAAGACAACTTCAAAAAAATTCCCCCTTTGAAGGGGGTCAGGGGGATGTAAGAAGAAAGTTGTGAATCACTAAAATCTCACTATAGGTGATAAAAAATAAAAGGTAATAAATCTGAAAAAAACTTAATCTGACCCGACTATGAATGACAAGAAACTGGAAATGAAAATAATAT
>JABUEV010000492.1 GCA_013314865.1 Bacteroidales bacterium
ACATTATACTTTCCCGCAAAGAGCCATTTACCGGGATCCTTATACGGTACGAAAATAAAAAGGAACTTACAGACACAATAAAAATCAGCAGTGTTACTTCCAGCCCTGGACTGCCTGTGGCAGGATTCATCGCCGCCGGCAATTTTGCGATGAATATGCTTCTGCCTGCAGTCAAAAAGCTTGTAAGCCTCAGAGGTGTGGCAACGGCCGAGGGAAACAGTTCACTTTATGCCGGTAAAAAATTCGGGTTCGGTTATTGTACATCGGATTATAAAAAAATACTGGATGACAGGGAAATCAACACTGTATTTATAGTCACACGACACAACCTGCATGCAACGCAGGTTATTGAATCGCTTAAGGCAGGCAAGAATGTTTTTGTTGAAAAACCTCTTGCCATGACTCCTGATGAGCTGGCATCAATACGTGAAACCTATTCAACCATTAACCCTAAACCTCTGCTGATGGTCGGATATAACAGGAGATTTGCTCCTTTTACGTCGCGCATCAGAGAATTATTCCCTGCTGATCAGCCCAAAAGCATAAACATAAGGGTCAACGCGGGAGCAGTACCACCAGGTCACTGGGTGAATGACCCTGAGACGGGTGGAGGACGTATCATCGGCGAAGCATGTCATTTTGTAGATCTGGCCATTTATCTGGCTAACAGCAGGGTTAAGGCTGTCAACGCCTTTGCGGTCGGGGATAACAGAAACCTGATGGATTCATTTTCTGCAGTACTGAAATTCAGTAACGGGAGTACGGCTTCAATAAACTATTTCTCAAATGGAAATAAGAATGTTCCGAAGGAGCAGATAGAGGTTTTCTGTGCCGGAACTGTGTCAAAAATAGATGATTTCAGAAGGATGGAATTTCATGGCAGGAAGTCGTTCCGTTTAAAATCATCCCAGGATAAAGGACATGCGGCAGAAGTGAAAGCATTTGCCGAAGCAATAAAAAACGGACTGCCTTCTCCGATTTCCTTTGAAGAGCTTTATCATACATCGGTCGTTATTTTCAGTATAATCGAGTCAATTCAGAACGGCCGAATAATTGAGATAGATGGTTGATTTCGGATTTCGGATTTTTGATTTCGGATTGAAATTGCCTGAATCATCTTTTGTTACTCTATAAAATCGCAAATCTTCAGTTCGTTTCTGCTTAGCGAGCTTAGCTCTTTTCGTCTCAAAAATCCGCAATCCGAAATCCTCAATCCGCAAGTTCTCCAGTCAGTCCCAAATTTTTACTCTAATCCGCAATCCGAAATCCACAATCCGAAATTTTTTGCGTGATTGTCTCACTGCGCTCGCCAAAATCCGAAATAAAGCAACTTGGATAAACTTAAAGACACCTTACTTAGGCTGGATAAATTTATTACCGACAGCAGCTATCGTGGTTATGACCCATACGATGGATTAAAATCACCCCTTTTCAAACTGCCATTATTAAGGTCAAATAAATCCTTACGTTTTGGCTTCCAGCAGTCAGTCAAACGCCTTCCTTTCAATATCCGCCCTCTTCTCTCAATTCCCAAAGGATATAATCCCGTCACTCTCGGATTGTGTCTCCAGGGATACCTTTATATGGCTCAGGGCATGGAGCAAAGGGCACAGAGCTCAGTGCACAGTGCACAGAGTATGGTAAATATCGGCTCAACAAAACATATATCGGATCCGGAACAAGGTGATTATTATTTAGATAAGATAAAATTCCTTATTTCAGAATTAAAGAACCTTATATCACCGGGATACAGTGGAGCCTGTTGGGGTTATGACTTTCCGTGGGAGGCACGTTATGCATCAATCCCAGCTTTTCAGCCAAATATTGTCGCAACCGGCATTATTACAAACGCTCTGTTCAAAGTTTACAAAATATGCGGCAATACTGACTGTGCCGGGCTTGTTAAAAGTGCGGCACAGTTTGTTTTGCATGACCTTAACAGGACATACCATGGTGATAATTTTATCTTTTCCTATTCTCCTTTCGACCATCAACAGGTTCTGAATGCTTCAATGAAGGCTGTCAGAATTCTTGCACAGGCATACTCGGTTACCGGAGATGAAACTCTAAAGCAGGAGGCATTTAAAGCAGTAAGTTTTGTAGCCTCAAAACAGCGTCCCGATGGATCGTGGCCCTATTCACTTGCCTCAACCGGTGACTGGACGGATAATTATCATACAGGGTATATACTGGAGTGTATGGATGAATATGCACGTCTTTGCAATGACGAGCGGTTTAATGAAAATATCAGGAAGGGATATTCATTTTACAGGGAGAATTTTATAACTGATGAAGGCAAACCTTTGTTTTATGCTGGTAAAGAATGGCCGGTTGACTGCACCGCTGCGGCACAGAGCATAATCACTCTCTGCAGGTTCGGGGATGTGGAGACGGCGGAAAAGGTTGCCATGTATACAATCCGGAATATGCAATCACCCGAGGGAGGTTTTTATTTCAGGAAGTATCGTTATTACACCAACAAAACCATCTTTATGCGCTGGAGCAATGCATGGATGATGGCAGCTCTTTCAGAGCTGCTATTTCGGATTTCGGAATTGTGATTTCGGATTTTTACAGAAA
>JABUEV010000493.1 GCA_013314865.1 Bacteroidales bacterium
AAAGTAGTAAAGCATGAAACATCTGCCAAATAAAAATGACATTCAGCAGTGGTCATGCTTTCGAAAACAAAAGAGTCAGGTTTGTGTTCCTCTCAAGAGGTTATATAGCGCCTCCGCCCCTCTCTCCAGTTCTTATCCTGATACACTCTTCAAGTGGTGTAATGAAAATCTTACCGTCTCCCACATGGCCTTCGCTTCCGTTGGTACGGGCCGATTTAAGTATAGTGTCAACTGTGATGTCGACAAAACTGTCGTTGACTGCAATTTCTATTTTTATTTTCGGTATAAGGTCAGGTACAATTTTCTGGCCCCTGTACATTTCCTCGATTCTCTGGCGTCCATGGCCGGAGACCCGGCTTACGGTAATTCGCGTAATTTCTGCTTCAATCAGCGCCTCTCGTACTTTCTCGAGCTGGACTTCACGTATAATAGCGGTGATAAGTTTCATAATTTTCAGGTTTAATGACTAACTTGGATTCAACATACCATATCCACGTTCTCCGTGGTAAGCTCTGTCCAGACCTGCCATTTCATCCTCATCTGATGATTTAAGTTTAATGAATCTGTTAAGAGCAATAACTATCAGATATGTCATTACTGCGGCGTAAGCCACAGCAATCAGTACTGCAATTGCCTGTACGCCAAACTGATTCCAGACGCTCCAGCTTCCACCGGAGGCATTAGCAGCTTCAGTCATCCATGATTTACGGATAAAAAAAGCAAGAAGAAGAGCTCCCACAATACCGCCAACACCATGAATGCCAAAAGCATCCAGACTGTCGTCATAGCCGATACGGTTTTTAATCTGAATTGCCATATAACATATTAGTGATGCAGTGGCGCCGATGACAAGAGCGCCGTATGGCTGAACAACACCGGCAGCAGGAGTGATTGACACAAGTCCTGCCAGTATTCCGCTGGCAAATCCAAGTGCAGTTGATTTTCCCTGATGCACACCTTCGATGATAATCCAGGTGAGGGCTCCTGTTGCTGCGGCAACCTGAGTGGCTGTGAGTGCCTGAGCTGTACTGAGCCCGCTCGAGATACTGCTACCGGCATTGAAGCCGAACCAGCCAACCCAAAGCAATCCTGCTCCGAGCATGGTAATCACAAGGTTATTAGGACGGATCACTCTGTATGGATAGCCCCTTCTGGCTCCTATATAGAGAGCAGTAACCAGTCCGCTTACACCTGCCGAAATATGTACAACAGTACCTCCCGCAAAATCAATAGCTCCCTTTGCTCCAAGATTATAAAGAAATCCATCTGATGCCCAAACCCAGTGACAAAGAGGATTGTAAACAAAGATACTCCAAAGCGCAATGTAGTAACAATATGCCCTGAATGAAACCCTCTCTGCAAAAGCTCCTGCAATAAGAGCCGGGGTGATTATTGCAAACTTACCCTGGAACATTGAAAAGACATATTCAGGTATGCCGGCCTCCATTATACTTGAGTCAATGCCTTTCAGCAGGACATAATTCCTGTTCCATCCAATCCAGCCGCCCAGTACATTACTCCCGAAACACATACTGTAACCTATTACTACCCATAGTACACTGATGATTCCCATGGCCACAAAACTGTGCATAATGGTACCAAGCACGTTTTTACTTCTTACAAGTCCTCCGTAAAACATTGCCAGGCCTGGTATCATAAGAAGCACCAGCGCTGTGGAGGTAAGCATCCAGGCAGTGGCACCTGAATCAATATACCCGGGTTCCGAAGCTTTCAATACAGTTGTACCACCGATAAGCAAAACCGCCAGTGACAACAATTTTCTTACTATCCTCTCCATATAAATAAAATTTAAGAAATGTATTTTTAGACAACAAACCTATATTTTTTTAGGGTATTTCCCAAATATTTTATTTATTTTTTATATTATACCCTATTTCTTATAGAGTATAATATATTATTTACATATTTTTTTAGCTTTTACCCCTATTTTATGATAGGTAGATGTCTATAATTTCAGCTAATACTTTATCTGATCCAAAAAAGCCTGAACAAACCTTTCTGGCTTTAGATAATTGAATCCAGGAAGGCCTAAAAAGAAATCTAAATGAAACCCGAATGAGAAATTAGAAGGATATGGCACCGACCAGATACAATCTTTCGTCGGCCGGGGTGAATATGAGCTGTCCTGTTAAGGGAATCTCAAATTTCTCAGATATTTTGATTTTTTTTATTGCCTCAATACCAATATTACAGATTTTAAATCTTCCGGAATCTTCACCCTCTGCTGTAAGCCAGCCATTTCCGGCTCCGGCAAAAAGTGAAAAATGACCGAATGAATAGCCTGCTTCAAAATAGAGATCATTCCCGTATGACCCGATCCCTGCAGCTTCGTTGAAAATATAGTTTGCAGACAAACTTATTTTATCGCCTTCATAAAAAAGATTAAGCTCCAGTGCATGACTTCCTGATTCTTGCGAAAAATCAAAAAAATTCAGTCCGGGTGAATAATAGTCCGTCAATCCGAAACCTATTCCCGACGGAAATGAGAAAAGCATATAAAGATCCACCTCCTCATAGTTTCTGAAGTCAAAAGAGCCCCAGGCACCTGCCGCAAAA
>JABUEV010000494.1 GCA_013314865.1 Bacteroidales bacterium
GAAGCTACCAAAATAAACCTAGAAGAAATACAACAGTGATATGGCAGAAATTATTCAACAAGAAAAAGGTGGCGGAGAAAAGAGAGCAAAGAAAGTTGTTCCTCATATTGATATGACACCGATGGTTGACCTGATGTGTCTGCTTATCACATTCTTTATGTTGACTACAGCTTTCAGCAAGGCTAAGATAATGGAGATTATACTTCCTGAAAAGATAAAAGACCCCACCAAACAGGAAGCTCCAAGAATTGCAGCAAGCCGTACTCTTAATATTATTCTGGGTCCAAATGATAAGATATACTGGTACCCTGGCGCAGTCAAGCCGGAAGATTACAACAATCTGCCCCCGGTATTCGAAACTGATTACAGTGCAGAAGGAATAAGAAAAGTACTTCTCGACAGAAACAGAACACTGGCCAGGAAAATTGCAGAAGCAAATGATCAGTTTATCACCGGTAAGCTTAATATTAAGCAGGATTCTCTGGCAGGATACATTGCCCAGATGAAAAAAGATGATGACACCGGGCCGATTGTGCTTATAAAAGCTCATAAATCGGCAAATTACGGTAATTTCGTTGATATTCTTGATGAAATGAATATCTGCGGCATTGCACGTTATACCGTTGTTGATATCGCCTGGTATGAAGATAAAATGGTAGAACTTGCTACAGGATTAACTTCATCCGCATCAGGAAGTTCCACTAATTAACCCTTAAACCTGTAAAGAAATGGCTAAAGAAAAAATCCAAGCTCCTCCTTTTGACGATATAGTTTTTGAAGCGAGGAATAAAGAATATGGAGCTTACAGGCTTCGCAAGAAGTACACCAGAAATGTGCTTATTGCTCTGATTATAGGGATTATAATTATAGGAACCGCAGTAATCACACCTTACCTCAATGCCAAGGCATTGTCCACAAGGGCACAGCAAAGAGAAGAAAGGCAGGTTGAGATACAACTCGAAAATCTTGACCAGCCTAACGAGAATGTTGCACCGCCTCCCCCACCTCCACCACCACCCTCAGAGGTTGTTCAGCAGGCCAGGTATGTGCCGCCTGTTGTTGTGGACTCTGTTAAACCTGAAGAAGCTGCCCAGCTTATGACAGTTGATCAGGCCAGAGTTGAAGTTCAGAATGAAGACGTTTCAGCAATAGAGATTGTGGAAGAGGTTAAGGAAGAAGTTCAGGAAGAAGAACCTGAACAGGAGCCCTTCGTAGTTGTGGAAGAGATGCCTATGTTCCCGGGTGGCGACCCTGCACTGCTGGCTTATATTGCCGAGCATACTCAGTATCCTGAAGTTGCCAAAGAAAACAATATTCAGGGAAGAGTAATTGTCCGATTCTGTGTAACTGCCAAAGGTACAGTAGATAAAGTCAGCGTTCTTAAAGGTGTTGACCCTGAGCTTGATAAGGAAGCTATCAGGGTTGTGGAATCACTTCCTCCATTCAAACCAGGAAAACAGGGAGGTAAACCCGTTCCTGTCTGGTATATGGTTCCAATAACCTTTACTCTTAAATGAAACATCCTACTCATAAATAAAAAAGCTGGTTTTTAACCAGCTTTTTTATTTTTACTCTGTCACCATCCTGTGTCTTCTATCCTAATTCTCTTTCAAGAATATTTGCAAAGTCCTCAATATCCTCCCTGGTTGTATCCCAGCTCGTCATCAGCCTGTATTCAGATATTTTTTCATTCCAGGGATAGAAAAAATATTCTTTGCTGATTGTTTCTGCAACACTTGACGGCATTATAACAAATACACCATTGGCCTGCACAGGCTGGGTAATCCTTATTTTTCCTATTTTTCTTATCCTGTCAGCAAGATACCCGGCCATTAAATTTGAGTGTTCGGCGCATTTCTTCCATAAATCATTCCTGAAGTAGGCAATATACTGTGCCGAAATAAATCTCATCTTGGAAGCCAACTGCATACCCTGTTTCCTGACATACTTGAATCCTTCAGAGATGCCTGGCTTCAGAAAACAGACTGCCTCTCCGTACATCATGCCGTTTTTTGTTCCTCCAAATGAAAGCACGTCAACACCGGCATCAGTCGTAAACTCCCTGAAAGGCAAACCTAGATATACTGCAGCATTGGCAATTCTGGCGCCGTCCATATGAAGATACATACCATGGCTGTGAGCAAAGTCAGCCAGTTCTTTTATCTCCTCCCTGCTGTAAACAGTGCCCATTTCCGTTGCCTGAGTTATTGAGATTACCTTTGGCTGACTATGATGTTCAAAATCAAATCCATGCATGTGTTTTTCCAGCATACCCGGTGTGATTTTACCGTCAGCTGTGTCAACCGTAAGAACTTTGCAACCGGAAAATCTCTCCGGTGCACCGCATTCATCCTGCTCTATGTGCGCGGTAAAGGCTGTCAGCACTGAATTCCATGGTTTTGTTAAAGCAGTAATAGCCAATACATTAGCGGCTGTCCCCGTGAATACAAAGTAAGTTTCGGTCTGCTCCCCGAACTGTTCTCTGAAAAGTTCCTTAGCTTTTTCGGTATAAATATCTGAACCGTATCCAAGAGTGTGTCCTGAATTAACCTTCTCAATTTCCCTTAGTACT
>JABUEV010000495.1 GCA_013314865.1 Bacteroidales bacterium
ACAGGAGGTCAGGAAGGAATCAATAAAAGCCATTTCATAGGAGCTGTATATGGCATGGAAAGGATGATGGGTAAATCTGATACACCTGTCAGGAAATTGCTCAATTACGCTTCAGAGAATTTCATTAAGAACCTCCCGGTAGTGTACATTCATACCGTTGTCGGTCGTGACAAGGACGGAAAACTGGTGATAAGAGGACTCTACATTGGTGATGATGAAAGGGTGTTTACACTTGCTGCAGATCTTTCAGTGAAAGTAAATTTCACACTTCTTGATAAACCTCTTAAAAAGGTGGTTGTGTACCTCGATCCTTCTGAATTCAAAAGTACCTGGCTTGGAAATAAAAGCATATACAGGACAAGAATGGCAATGGCTGACGAGGGTGAACTGATAGTCCTTGCTCCCGGGCTGAAGGAATTTGGAGAAGATCACGAAATTGACAGGCTGATAAGAAAGTACGGCTACAGGGGTACTCCTGCAACTCTTGATGCGGTTAGAAAAAATGCGGAACTTCAGGAGAATCTGAGCGCTGCCGCTCATTTTATACATGGCAGTACTGAGGGAAGATTTACGGTTACATATTGTCCGGGGCACCTTACAAAAGAGGAAATTGAATCTGTAAACTTTAAGTATTCAAGTCTGGCTGAAATGACAAAAAAATACGATCCTTCAAAACTGAAAGACGGATTTAATATTACACCGGACGGAGAAGAAATATATTTCATTTCCAATCCGGCCATCGGATTGTGGGCTGCAAAAGACAGAATTGGAAACTGATATAAAGATCCTGCCTGTATGATAAGATGGGGAATTATAGGTACCGGCAATGTGACTGAAGTGAAGAGCGGTCCGGCCTTCAATAAGGCTAAGGGATCTAAACTCGTAGCCGTTATGAGAAGAGACCTACAAAAGGCAAAGGACTACGCCAGAAGACATAACGTACCCAAATACTATATAAACGCTGATGACCTTATTAATGACAATGAGGTTGATGCTGTTTACATTGCAACTCCTCCGGATAGTCATGCCGGATATGCTATAAAGGTGCTTGAAGCAGGCAAGCCTGTGTATATTGAAAAACCTATGGCTCTCAACTATGAAGAGTGCCTGAAAATAAACAGAACAGCTGAAAAGCATCAATTGCCTGTGTACGTTGCCTATTACCGCAGAACCCTGCCCGGCTTTCTTAAAATTAAGAACCTGATTGAATCAGGCGAAATTGGAAAGCTAAGATTTGTGAATATCCAGTTATTCAAGCCTCTTTCTGATGACGAAAAAGCAGGCAGATTGCCATGGCGTGTCCTTCCTGAAGTCTCAGGAGGGGGGCATTTTTTTGACCTTGCCTGCCATCAGCTTGATTATCTGGATTTTCTTCTGGGCCCTGTCCAGAAGGTAAACTCACTTGCGACAAACCTCTCAGGGTACTATAAAGCTGAAGATTTCGTGACCGCAGGTCTGACCTTCCCCGGAAATATTTCAATGACAGGGACATGGTGCTTCTGCACCGACAAAAAATCTGCCCGGGATGTACTTGAATTTTTTGGTGAGGAAGGAATGATTCAGACTTCCACTTTTACGTTCGAACCGATAATCGTAACGAACAAGAAAGGCCGCATGGAGTTTGTCAATGAACGACCTGAAAATGTACAGTTTTACCTCATACAGCAGATTGTTGATGCGCTTCATGGCAAAGGTGAAGTCGTAAGCACCGGGATAACTGCCGCCCGAACCAGCAGGGTGATGGATGAGGTAGTTAAGGAATATTATGGAAGTAAAAAGTCTAAGCGATAGCGGAGACCCCGACCGTAGCGTCGGGGTAAGAAGCAAGACGTTAAAAGTTAAAAGGAAAGAGTATTTAGACTGCATGACTGCATGACTGCAAGACTGCACGACTGCACAACAATATAACAACATAAACAACAAACAACCTAATATGAACAACCTATCAGACATTGGACTAATCGGACTGGCTGTAATGGGTGAGAATCTTGTGCTCAATATGGAGAGCAAGGGATTCAGCGTTACGGTATATAACAGGACTCTTCAGAAGGTAGATGATTTTCTTGCCGGAAGGGCGAAAGGAAAAAGGATCAGGGGAGCTCACAGCATCGAGGAACTCGTCAGTTCACTGAAAAGGCCCAGGAAAGTGATGATAATGGTTAAAGCCGGAAGTGCTGTGGATGACATGATAAACACACTCATACCGCTGCTTGAACCCGGAGACATAATCATAGACGGCGGCAACACCCATTTCCCCGACACAAACAGAAGGACAGCCTATGTTGAAAGCAAAGGGCTGTTATATATAGGAACCGGCGTTTCAGGGGGTGAAGAGGGTGCTCTTCTAGGGCCTTCAATAATGCCGGGAGGTTCTAAAGCGGCCTGGCCTGAAGTAAAGCCAATATTCCAGGCTATTGCCGCAAAGGTCGATGACGGAACTCCATGCTGTGACTGGGTGGGAGAAAACGGAGCAGGACATTTTGTGAAAATGGTCCACAATGGCATCGAATATGGCGACATGCAGCTTATCTGCGAAGCTTACCAGATAATGAAAGACCTTCTGGGCA
>JABUEV010000496.1 GCA_013314865.1 Bacteroidales bacterium
TTAAAAACATCCACTGAGGCCACCAGGTTTGAGGCAGGCTTGTAAGTCCTGTTAAGGACTGTCACCTTATGGTTGCTCAGGTTAAGCTGGATATGAAGAGGCTCGCATGCATTCTGCATGAAATAGTAGCCTGCGTTGGGCATCAGGAACCAGTCATAGACCTGCCAGACAACGCTTGGGAATGCAGCGTTCAGCTTCCACAGCATTACCCCGCCGATATCATTGAGTTTATGTCCGGCGGCCTCGAATATTCCCTGGTACCCGGCAGCATTCATTAACTGCATTTTATTGCAGAAATCCTCCATACTGACCGGTTCTCCATGCCGTTTAACCATCTCTTTGTAGTAAAGGTCCCATCTTCCGTTGCCTGTTGCAGCGTCATGATAGCCCCATGTGTGGTTCAGAGGGAATGGCAGTGTCTTATCCCATACAAGGTCGGGAATTATTTTTGGCAATATGTTATAAGGAGGCTGGGATGGTATACCCGTTTCATCCTTAAAGACCCAGTCGCGGCCTGCAATAGCCCTGTTGTAATAGCTTTTCGGCTCCTGCCAGGTATATGGGCCGCCGCTGTAAACGCCACCCGGGAGGTTGTCAGGCCATGATCCCGGCCACCCGTCAGGAAGTCTGGCAAATCCTGATGAACTTGGGATAAATGGCCTGGTTCCGTCAAGCTCAATCACACTGTTCCTCATGAAGTCATAAAGCTCCCTGCGGGCATGACCTTCATTTCCTCCAGTCCACACAAGAAGACTTGGATGATTTCTTATTCTAAGTATTGTACTTATTACATTCCTCTTAAATACTTCTCCTTCTATTGGCCAGTCGGGCGAACCCTTAAATTCCCCCTGGGTATCGCCTGTAATCCAGAAGTCAGACCAGACAAGCAGTCCATATCTGTCAGCCGCTTCAAAAAATTCATCACATGGTGTGACTCCTCCTCCCCAGATACGAACCAGGTTAATATTGGCATTTCTGCAAAGCCTCATTTCATAGTCATATCTCAATGAGTCGCGGTTCAGCATGAAATCAGGCACCCATGCCCCTCCGGTAAGGTGGATCCGTCTTCCGTTAACATAAAAATCCCTGCGCCAGGTGCCGTTTACCTGAACAGCCTTAGTGCCTACTGTTCTGATGCCGAAAACGTACGAGGTGTCATCTGAAACTCCCGAGTTGCTGACATATTGGAGAGTCATCCTGTAAAGGTTGGGTTTGCCGTATCCGTTTGGCCACCAAATGGCCGGTCTGCTTATATTTAGCTCTTTAGTGTTTTCAGCATTGAATTCAATTGTATTGGGTTTAGACTTGCCTGCAGCAACGTTTTTAGTGAATTGCACCGATTTTCCTTTGAAATTCTCAGGAGAGATTTTCACAACCAGCCTGCCAATGTCATTTGCATCAGAATGATTTATCAGGCTAAGGCTGAGGGAAATTTTCGCTCTTGTTGTATCCGGCTCATTTGGGAATGAAGTTACCACCTTCACATTTCCGATAGTCACTTTTCCGCTGGTTCTCAGGTATACCGGCAGCCAGATGCCGATGTTGCGGTCGCGTACAGGCGGAACCCAGTCCCACCCCACAGAACAAAGCATTGTGACATTCTTTCCTATATCACCTGTAGGCCCTCCGTTGGGATAAAAGTCTCCAAGTGCTTCAAGCTGTTCTGTTGATGGTAACCCAGGATAATCGAGAGGATAGATTTTTACAGCAAGATAGTTCTCAATGCCCGGATTTATATAATTGCTCACATCAAGGCTGTACTGGGCAAACATGCCGGCCATAACGGTTGAATCAGCAATCTGTACGCCGTTTAACCATACACCTGCCCGGTAGTTAATACCTTTGAATATGAGCTGGAAACATCGTCCTTTGTCGGAAGCCGGAACCATAAAAGTGGTTCTGTACCAGTAAGGTTTTTTCCATGGATTCGGGTCGTTTGGCAGATAACTGAATCGCTCGAGGTTATATTTTTTATTGAATTCGTCTGATGCATCCGGAATAAGCATATTGTTAAGGCCTGCATAAGGATCGGGGTATATCCCGTTGGCCACAAGGCCGGTTAGTACTGTGGAAGGCACCTTTACCGGAAACCAGTAAACATTTGATTTGTAATCAGGAGTTGAGATCTCCTCTCCTGCTTCCTTAATGACAGAGGAAGACTGCAGAACGAAATCCGTCAGTTTAACCTGCTTTACCGCACCATTCTGCCCTGATAATTCTGAAACAAAAAGGCCGGTCAATAAAGCAATTACAATCAGGCAATTATTCTTCATAGCTGTGATATTTTGATTGGGAAGTTAAAAAAATTATGCGAGTAACCTTATGGAACATTCTTTATTTTATTGTTATTTTTACCAGTACCGCTCCTCAGGTAAAAAGATTTATATGACTGAAGTTGGAACAAAACGTTTCGGAACAGCACCGGTTTTTTTTACCGCGATAGCCACAATCCTGGGAGCAATCCTTTTCCTGAGATTTGGCTGGGCAGTAGGGACACTTGGGTTTTGGGGAACTCTCTTTATTATAATTGTCGGACATGCCTTAACAATCCCGAC
>JABUEV010000497.1 GCA_013314865.1 Bacteroidales bacterium
CTTTCATTACGCCTTCCGGTTATTCTCAGCGATTTACAGCCGGATTCACGTCAGGACTGAATTTTTCTGATATTCATGCCGACAATTACGGCGGAAAATGGAAATATAAGCCTGGTCCTGTCCAGGGAATCTCATTAAGCTATAAATTCACCAGAGTGTTTGGCTTGAAGACAGGGCTGGATTTTTCCACCCTGAATTATGAATATAAGGATTACTACCCTAATTATGGGGGGATCTATGCTCTGCCCTACCCATGGAGCTCCTCTTACATACTTATACCTCATTACCAGCTTGTGGAAAAAATGGATTTCAGCTTTCTTACTGTCCCTGTGCTATTAAATATTACTATACCATCCAGCCCCCGGGTTAATCTTTCAGCAGGCATATTCAATTCATTTCTTATCGATAATACAAATAAAAACAGTTCTCCTGACAGGTTACCTAAAAGCGACTTTGGATACATGTATTCAGCAGGTCTTTCTTACCCATTAGAAGATGATTTCAGTATATCCTTTGATATAAGGTACATGACAGGCCGAAAAGAGTTTTATAATCAGAACAACCCGCTGTACAGTTATTATAGCAGTCTGGGGTACATTAATACTCCTTTCCGTCATGGTTCGTTTGATTTTGTTTTTGGTATGGCATACACCGGATTATTAAAGAGCAGGCACTCAAAAGCTAAATATGTACAAAGCGACACGATAAATGAAAATATCTTCCTGGCTTATTATGGAGGCATTAATATCTCAATGAACTCCGCTGATTACTTCAGGGATAAGTACTCTTTTAATTATGGTCCCTCAACAGGGTTATCATTATATTTCCGCCTTTCTGACGGAGCTTACTTCCGGACGGGAGTCTCCTTTGAAAGGACAGGATATTCATTAAAAGATTCAAGTGATGTTTTTTACTTGTATAGACTGGAAAAAGCAGCATCATATTATGTAAACACAAGAACATCCGCCGATTACATTATGCTTCCGGCCATGCTGCATTTTCTGGCCGGCAGAAACAGGAATCTGTTCTTAAATACCGGGCCTTACATAGCACTCAAGCTTAATGCCAGATGCAAGGGAGAAGCTTTCTCGAAATCGGAGGATGAAGGCTTTTTCTCCCTTACAAGAATAGTGGTCTATGATGATATAGAAGGATTAATTAAGGACAATGACATTGGATGGATATTCGGAGGAGGATTTGTTTTGCCTTTTGCGGGCAGGTATTCCATTGAACTTGGCCTTAATTACCGGATCGGACTTAAAGATGTTTTTGATAATCAGAATTTCAGTCCTTTTGAAACTGATAAATCAATAATCAGGAACTCAGTATTTAACATTACTGCCGGTATCAGAGTTCCTGTTTACAGGCAGAGGTAACCGATAATTGTTTGAGATGTTATGAATGATTTTAAGTGTTCACAGAAAAATATTGAATGAAAGGATTTCTGACCATAAATGCTTTCATTGTTGTTTTTTTCCTTGCGTCATGCAGTCCTGATCCGTCAAGGGAGGTGCTCGAAAGTTATACATTGACAATGGAGGCGGTTTCAGGCAACCGTTATTTTGCAGGAGAAACTGTTGATGTGAATTTGAGGCTGATGAATAATATAGATACAGCTGTCTCTTCATATAAAGTGGCTTTTACGGTTGCCACAGGGGGAGGAAACCTGTCCGGGGAAACAGCTCTGACTGACAGAAACGGGACAGTTGCCACTGAATGGCATCTTGGCAGCGGTTCTTCTTTGCAGACGCTGAAGGCATCACTGTACAGGCCTGAGGGTACGTATATTACATCTTCAATTCTTAATGTTTACGCATTCAGGTCTGATGCTTGGGATGAATTAAGTGCTTCTCCTGACGGATCCATAAGAGGAATGGCAGCTGATACTGTAAATGATGTAACTGTGATGGTTACGAATAACACAGCCTACAGGCAGGGTAGCCGGTACTATCTGTGGGAGGAAATAAGCGGGATGGAATCAGACCGTCCTAGAACAATTAAAATTGACAGGAATGGCATTTTCTATATAAGCACCTGGAGCGGAAATATTCTGAAAAGCACTGATCATGGCCGGACATGGATAACCTGTACCAAACCTTACCCGGATCATCCTTATTACATATTCATGAACGTTGCCAATGATAATTACATTTGGGTTTTTAAGTTTGACCTGCCGACAAAATTCTCATCCGACGGCGGGGTTACATGGCAGTCAGCAGGCAGTGAAATATGGGAATGCGGGTACGGTGATGTTTTCCGGCTTAAAGACGGATCCCTTCTGTTTCACGGCGGAAACGCCTCAAGTCTGTACAGATCGATTGATAACGGCCAGACATGGACTCATATTAATACACCCGGACTATCTACAAAATTATATGTGAACAGCGAGGAGGAAATTTTTATCTGCAATCAGGAGGGGGGCTTCTCAATTTATAAGTCATCCGACATGGGAGCCTCATTTACAAGACTTTATACTGCTTTCCCACAGTTTGGAACTGAAATGGACAATATATTCAACAAATGGAAAGATATCTATTACATACTG
>JABUEV010000498.1 GCA_013314865.1 Bacteroidales bacterium
TAATAAGCAAAAAAATAAACGGCCATTCCATCAATTTCGCCTGACTCTGTTTCAGCTACAAAAGACCTGAAAAAGTTCTTTTCTCTTTTCATTTGCTCCACGGAATTGGTCACTTTTTCAGGTGCTTTTTCATATTCAGCCAGTTCCTTTATAAGATTCATAACTGCACCAAAATCTTCTTCGACTGCTTCACGGATTTCTATCTTCATGTTTTTACTGTAAAATCGTTCCATGATAATTATTGATTTCTTGCAGGAGCATTATTCTGCAAAATGCATGGCGGTTTTTATAAAATTATTTCATTCTCTGAAATTTGCTGTTTCAGGGAACAAAGCAAAATCAATTTTCTTCACAATCTGTAATTATTCAACCGGAATAGAAAGTTGAATGAATCCTTAGAACAGTTTAAAGGCTTTAACCCTGAATTTTTCTGTCCTGAAGAGTTCCTGTCGTCCCGGGAATGTTACGGTTCCTTCATCTTCAGCGGTAATGAATATGCGGACGGGGTTGAACGGGGTTGATGTTTTCATCGAACCCTTGTTGGACCTGTTGCTTACCAGTCTTCCAATGTTTTTGGTGATCCCTTCTTCTGTTTCTGCCCAAACTACATAAACACTCCGTGGCGGAGTCAGTCTGTCGGGATTGGCCAGGTATTTGACATTTACGGCAATAAGGTAATTGTTGTTTTTGTCTTTCTTTACTTTAACAGTTCCGTCGGCTGCTGGTGCTATCTGTGAAACAGGAAATTTGACTGTTGTTGCACATGAGGATATTCCTGCAGTCAACATGACAATGAATAAGTAGTACAAGGCTTTCATGGGAAATCTTATTTTGTTAATGATAATGTTACTATATGTACTACAATCAGAAAGCGATTTTGTTTAAAATCACTTTTTCAGTTTGTCATTACAGTTTGCCGATGAACTCTGCGCTATCCTTGAACGTTTCAGGATCCATTTCGACAAATATATTCTTAACTCCTCCTTTCTTTACTGAAGCAAAAAATTCTTTCCAGTTGACAATTCCTTTCCCAAGAGCCACATTTTTTTTCTCTGTTTCGGAATAATCGGCAAGGTGAGCTGATATGAACCTGCCCGGATATTTTTTGAAGTAGTCAGCCGCTTTATATCCGATGTTAATTACGGCGACCTGAAACTGCATTTTAACGAGGTCGGGGTCAAATTGCTTCAGAAGTTCATCGTATATGAGCACCCCGTCAATCTTTTCAAATTCATTGTGATGATTATGAAATCCCATCTGGATTCCTGCCTTTTTTGTCTTTTCGCCTATTTTGTTCAGTTCATCGGCCGCCTTCATCCAGTCGCTCATTGTTGCTGTGCGGGCTAATCCGAATGATGAAAGTATCATTTGCTTCTGGCCGGTGTCAGCTGCAAACTGTATTCTTTCGTCAAGATTATTTCTCAGTTCATTCATTACATAATGGGTGCTTACAAGCTTCAGTCCGGCATCATTAACGATCTGAAGCATTTCTTTTGCTGTCATCTTGGCCAGCGGTGCAAAACCTGCCATTGCATAACCCGGAGGCGAGCACATTTCCACTGTTTTGTATCCAAGCCCGGCCATCATTTTCAATGTGCCCGGAAAATCTTTTACAAGTTGTTCGCGAATAGTCCATACCTGAAATCCCAATGGCAGTTTAACAGTCTTTGAGGGGGGAATGACATTCAGATCAAACCGCATGCCTGATGCAAAAAGTGCTGACCCGATCCCGAGAGCACTTTTACCGATAAAACTTCGTCTTGATATCCTGCTCATATTTCAGTTATTTAGATTAAAATGAGAATGAATTAATTATTAAAGATATAAAAATCCCTGAAATTCAGATTTTAAATGAGTGAATTTATGGGAGCTCAACTAATTGAATATAAATTCCGTGCAAAATGTGCCAGATCAGGTAGTGCCCGAGACGCAATGATAAAGATGAAATAAATCCTGACTTCCTGAAGAAGATTGCCTGCATCAGGTTCATAAGGAAACCCGTAATAAGTGAGTACGCGGTAAACCAGCCCGGTCCGGAAGGCATTTGCTCCAGGGGTTCTCTTAATGAGGTTAGAATAGCACCGGCAATAAAGAATGCATTGAGATACCTGCCTTTCTGAAAAATTTTTCCAATAAGAAGAATAATTGTTAGAGGTACAAGCCGGTAGAAAACCTCAACTTCAAATGCTCCGGAAAAATAAAGGAAAACGGAATAAGGAAAAGGCTGGATAAATGGCGGCATTTCATTATATGCCTCAGGGTGCAGGAAAAACCTGATAACCACCAAATCGAGGATTCCAAATATTAAGCCTACAACGACCGGATAAATGTATCTTTCTCTGTTACTGATTTTTCTGTCCAGGAAATCAGGAATGCCTGACCATGACTGAAAAAGAACAAACGGAATTCCTGCCATCATAACCAGTAAATTGCTGAATTTCCATATTCTTAAGCTCGGATAATCAGCGATGATGATGTTCCCGTAAACTATTCCTATTGTTGCGATTAACAGAAAAACAAGATAGGCTATCAGGT
>JABUEV010000499.1 GCA_013314865.1 Bacteroidales bacterium
TACTACAGCCCCGTATCATAACAGCTTTAAGTCCGGTATACTGCGTAGAACTTCTTAAACATTATCCCGGTGCGCTGGCTGTACCCGGACTGATATTTCTGAGCACAACAGGCGCCGAACTTCTATATTCGAATCTTGGCCAGATAGGCGTCAAAAAATTAAGGATCTCATGGCTTGTGGTTAAATTGATACTGGTTATCAATTATCTCGGTCAGGGAGCATGGCTATTGTCGCAGGAGACAGTTCAGCCTGGGATAAATCCTTTTTTTGCCTTAATGCCAGAATGGTTTCTTATTCCCGGAATACTGATAGCCCTTGCTGCTTCAGTAGTTGCCAGCCAGGCGCTAATAAGCGGTTCGTACACTCTTCTGGGGGAAGCCATTTCACTGAATTTCTGGCCAAGAATAAGGGTATACTATCCCACTCAGCATAAGGGGCAGATCTACATCCCTATGCTGAACTGGTTCCTTTGGGTCGCATGCAGCCTTTTTGTGATAACATACAGGGAGCCTTCAAACATGGCCGCAGCGTATGGATTATCTGTGATAATTCCTATGATAATCAGCACACTTATGCTGTCCTATTACATGTACTACAATGAAATAATAAACCACAGACTGGTACTCCTGTTTCTGATGATATTCATTGTTGCCGAAGGTACATTTCTTATTTCTATATTATCAAGAATATGGAAAGGCGGATGGATAACAATTATTCTTTCAGCATTGTTTTTTGCCCTGATGTACGGATGGTTTTTCGGAAGGAAAATACGAAACAGGTATATTACATTTGCTGATCTTTATAAATATATTGATCTTTTCAAAGACCTAGTACATGATGAATCTATTCCAAGGTTTGCAACAAACCTGGTTTATATAATTCATGCTAACAGGGTTGACCAGGTTGAATCTAAAGTAATCTATTCAATTTTTCACCGACAGCCAAAGCGTGCTGACACTTACTGGCTTCTACATATTGACAGGGTAGAGGAACCTGATACTTTCGAATATCATGTCACTCATATAATCCCCGGCATACTGATTAGGGTAGACTTTCGCATCGGATTTAAAATAGAGCAGAAGATTAACCTCTATTTCAGGGAGGTTCTTGAGGATCTTGTAGCTTCGGGCGAGATTAAACTCAACAGCAGTTATGAATCACTCAGAAAACATGATTTCCAGGGAGATTTCAAATTCATACTTATTGAGAGAATTATCCCGAGGGACTTCAACCTTTCAAACTGGGAAAAAATTACGATGCTGTTAAACAACATTGCAAAATACTTCAGCCTAAATGATATAAAAGCACTTAAGCTTGACTCGACCAATACAATTCTGGAACAGGTTCCTATAACAGCTGACCAGCCGGTTCAACAGAGAATAAAGAGAATTTGATATCTACAACCAATTACAGGAAATCATGGAGTTTGTCAATACATTGTTAGACTGGTACATGTCCAACCTGAATTATTTTACTGTTGCCCTGCTGATGACAATTGAAAGTTCATTCATTCCTTTTCCATCCGAGGCGGTAATCCCCTTTGCAGCCTATAAGGCCGCACAGGGAAATCTTAATATTTTCGGAGTTGTGCTGTCAGGAACTGTTGGTGCTCTTGCAGGGGCCATGGTCAATTACTATCTTGCCAAATACCTCGGTCGTCCTCTTGTCTATAAGCTTGCAGATTCAAAGATTGGCAGAATTCTTTTATTATCGCGGGAAAAGGTTGAGCATGCTGAAAAATATTTTGTGAGGAACGGCAAATCATCGACTTTTATTGGCAGGCTTGTTCCTGCTGTTCGTCAGTTAATATCAATTCCTGCAGGACTTGCAGAGATGAATATGCGTGATTTTGTGATCTATACGGTTGCAGGAGCAGGCATATGGAACATCATCCTCGCAGTAATTGGCTATTATCTGTACGAAGTAAGAGAGGAAATTTTTCCATACCTAGGACATATTCTTGTCGCTGTCGGAGTCGGTTTTATAATTTACCTCTTTCTTAAAAGCAGAAAGAAAAACAGAACAAACAATACACAGTAGTTCAGACCGGAATTCTTCATTGAATTAACCAGCTGTTCAAAAGATTCTTTTGTGCCTGGTCAGGATCTGACAAAGGTTTTATTTCAAAACTTCTTAACGGGTTTCTGCCGGATTCCACTTCGAAAACATTTGTAATATTTCTGTGGGTTGCAGTAATTCTGATCTTTTCTCCCGGGTTCAAGCTTTTCAGAACATCATTTAATTTTTGAGATGAGGCCTTTTCGCCATTAATTTCCGTTATGATGTCGCGTGCACTAAGGCCTGCAATATATGCAGGGGAGTCGCGTTCAACTGAAGTGACTGCAAGGATGCCGTTGTTTTCATTCGTTGTAATGCCTAGCCATCCGCCTGTTGGGTGCATCAGGCCGTTTTCAATATATAGTCCTGCGTAACCAAGGTATTTGTTATAATCAATTTCCCCTGTAGTGTTTATATAGACATCAAAGATCTCATCAAGCCCGACACCGGCAGTTTTTTCACAAACTTCCCTG
>JABUEV010000500.1 GCA_013314865.1 Bacteroidales bacterium
CAATAATTCATTCTTATTATATAATTAACATCAGGCATCTGTAAACCGGAACCTGAGATTATTTTTTACTCATTATTGATTCTATTTCATCAATTTCCTTTGGAATTCTTTCGGAAAGGACTACGCAATCTGTTTCAGTTATCAGAATGTCATCTTCAATTCTTACACCTATGTCTTTGTACCTGTCATACACGGGTGAGACTTTTTCAATAAAATCCTTTATTTCTTGTTCAGGTACCTCTTTGCCGTACATCTCGTACAATTGTGAAAGCCCGTTGCTTCTGAGATATATGCCCGGCTCAACTGTGAGGACCATGCCCTTTTCGAGAATCCTGCTGCCGGATGAAGTTGTTGCTGCATTCCTGCTGAAGACTGAATCGGGGGCGCCATAACTGCCCACATCATGAACAACTAATCCAATATAATGACTCGTACCGTGTATAATGTAGAATTTCTTCTGCCAGTCACTTTCAGGATCGGTCATCAAACCAAGTTCGTAAAGTCCCTGTATAACTGTTTCTCTGTATCTGTTCTGGCCCTCTATGAGCTGATTGCCGGGTTTCATAGCAGAGATAGCCTCTTTCTGAGCTTTCAGCACAAGCTGGTAGATATCTCTCTGTTCCCTGCTGAATTTTCCGTTTACAGGAATTGTCCGGGTTATGTCAGCACAGTAATTTCCGTATTCAGCGCCTATATCCATCAGAAGAAGATCTCCGTCCTCCATCTTTCTGTTATTAGCCCCGTAATGAAGCGTTACACTGTTAGGACCTGATCCGACAATCGATTCAAATGCAGGCATTGATGATCCGTTTCTCAGATATGTTCCCTCAATCACGGCCTCAATCTCAAACTCATAAAGGCCCGGGCGGCACATCACCATAGCATTCGTTACCGCTTCGCCGGTAATATTTATTGCTTTCTGTATTCTTGCTGTTTCTCCTTCATCTTTAAAAATCCTCAATTCATGAATCTCAGGTGCGATATCCTTTAACAAAGACTCAGGAGCCTTTTCGTTTTTTAGATATTCTAGTACAGAGGCCTTCAGTGAATTGTCATTGAAATCCGTGTAAATCGTAAGCTTTTGCTTTATTTGATCAGTTATCAGACTGTCAAGTTTCTCATAAGGGAGGACATTGTCAAACAGATATGTTTGAGCCAGAGATTCACGGGAAGGCATAGCCCCGTTATAAATAGTCTCTCTTATTGTTCTGCTTCTCAGCAGAAGAGTTACTGAGGGCGGCTCGCCTTTTTTCATCACAATTACTGCTCCCGGAAGGTTCATTCCTGCCAGGTAAAAGAAGTTATCTGATGCCCTGTAAGCATGCCGCCCTCCGTCATATCCATAATCTGATCTGATAATTATTACACCATTGTCAGTCTTTTCGAGCAGAGCTATCCTCCTTGATGTCAATGATTTCTGAAATTCTGCTGTTACTGACAGATCGCTGATGTCGGGAGAATTAACTTTTTTGTCGTCTTTGATTACAGGAGTGGTGCATCCTGCAATTATGCCCAGGAATAGAGCCAAACATTTAATATTCCTCATTGAAGTAGTACTTTCTTCAAATATACAAGAATCTGACCGGTTAATGTCTGTTTGGCAAAATGATTTTTCAGGAGGCCTATAAGTACCGGTTGTTTCTGCGATATTTTCTGTACGCTATTTTTTTTGTTTTAATGTTATGCTTTGAGAAATATGCTTTATTTCTTCCAAGCTGAAGATTATCGAGCAGCATCAGGCCCCTGAGTTCACTTCTGGTCTTTCTGGCTGATGCGCACCCTGAGAGTGCCATCCCCAGTACCAGAGCTATTATAAGTGATATGACTATTTTTTTCATCGCTTTGATTTTTTGGGGGTTAATTCCCGGTTAATCAATCACTTTGAATATTTATACGAAATTCATGCTAAAATGTTTCATGGTTATTTTACTTATTTTCATAACTTTAATCTGATAAGCTTCTAAATTTGACTTAAACGGATCGTAATGAAAAAAATATTTGCATCAGGGTTGGCAATCTGTTTAATTATCTGTTGCTGTACCAGAGGAGACAAGATTCTCACTATAAAATTTGAAGGAAACAGTTACGAGAAAAAATTTGCATTAAGAGAACTGAATCCTTCCCTGCCGAACGACTGGTCAGGCTCAGAGTTCCTCACTTTTGATCTAACTGCATCTTCAACACAGAGGTTTTTCATAAACCTTTATGATACAGGGGGAATGCGCAGATTAAGGATTTTACCGTTTCAGGGAGCATGGGTGAGAGCTTCGGTCCCTCTTGCAAATTTTCAGAAAAGGAATGTACTGGGGCACGACATGGCTGCTATAGGGCAAAGAGGAATGCCCGGCTATGGCCTTGGGTTTACAGGATTTGTAGGGACAATAAATCACGTCGATTCTGTTGGATTCCTGATGCAGGATCCTATAGGATCACCAGTGTTGCAGATTCGCAATGTCAGGCTTACGGAAAATGCTGAAGACTCAATTCTCAGCCCCGTTCCTTTAGTTGATGAATTCGGGCAGTG
>JABUEV010000501.1 GCA_013314865.1 Bacteroidales bacterium
ATGGGAGGAGTTGAAGAATGGAAGGGAAAAATTATTGCTTTGAGATTAGATATTGATGGAGCAAGTATAGGAAGTCAAGTTTGCATTGATTCTATTAGGATTTTAGACAGAAGTAGTATTTCGTTGCCCTTAAAATTAGAGAGGATCTACCATGTATATCCTGACAGAGTATTTCAAGAGATTGTGCTTCATGCTACAAGAGATGTGGAAGTAGATAATGTTTATTTAGAAACCAAAATAGATAAGAAACAAGTAAGCAAATTAATACTAAAGGATGTAAATGGAGTACGTTATAATATTGACGGAGATACAGGATTAGATGTAGAATGGATTGGATTTTATGGCAAGGAGATACAGGGCAAAAAGCGTTTTGTAATATCTCCGGGTGAGACGTTAATACTTGATGTCACCCTTCTTAAAACAGAATGAGACAACCTGCCGGGCTGACGAGTATCAGGAATAACCTTTTGATTACTTCTTCAGATAAGCCGGTTATAAATACTTAATACAAAATGACAGCAGGAATTCTTAAAGAACCGGAAAATGAGAACAGGGTTGCCCTTCTGCCTGGTGAAGCGGCCGCTCTTAAAAAACTCGGTCACAGAATACTTGTAGAAAACGGGGCGGGAACAAGGGCCTATGCTTCGGATCAGGAATACAGTGAAGCCGGTGCAGAACCGGCTGACCGGAAGTCAGTTATAGATCAATCAGATATTATCCTTTCGGTACATCCTCCCGTTAATGATGACATTACACTTTTCCGTAAAGGACAGGTGATATGCTCGGTCGTCAACCCTGTCCTCAACAGTTCATGGTTAAGCAGTGCCATGAACAGAGGGCTGACAGTCCTTGCACTTGACATGATTCCTAGGATAACGAGGGCACAGGCAATGGATGTGCTTTCTTCAATGGCCACTGTATCCGGATATAAGGCTGTGATTGAAGCTGCCTCACTTCTTCCGAGGTTCTTTCCTATGTTTATGACGGCCGCAGGCACAATAAAACCGGCAAAAGTGCTGGTGCTTGGAGCAGGTGTTGCAGGACTACAGGCGCTTGCCATCGCCAGGAAACTTGGTGCTGTGGTCGAAGTGTTTGATGTAAGGTCGGCTGTCAGGGAGGAAGTAAAAAGCCTTGGCGGAAAATTTATAGAGGTTGAAGGCGCACGGGAAGATGCCTCAGCCGGCGGATATGCGGTGGAACAATCGGAGGAATTTGCCGCACGCCAAAAAGAACTTATACATAAACACGCCGTCAGTTCAGATGTAATAATATCAACAGCCCTTGTACCGGGCAAAAAAGCTCCTGTCCTGATTAAAAAAGAAACAGTTCTCTCAATGAGACCCGGAAGCGTCATTATTGACCTTGCCGCTTCAGGAGGAGGAAATTGTGAATGCACTGCCGAGGGAAAGATGATTGAACTGAACGGGGTCAGAATAATAGGCAGGTCTGATTACCCCTCGGAAATGCCCACCGACGCAAGCAAGATGTTCGGAAACAACATTATCAGCCTTCTTAAAGTAATGACGGGTAAAAACGGTGAACTGATCCTGGATATGAACGATGAGATAATAAAAGGGACCACCGCTGTTCATGCCGGCCAATTTGTAAGTGAAAGAGTTAGACAACTTTTAAATATTAACTGATTTTGACATGGAAAAAGCCCTTGGATTTTTTCTTGAGCACAGGGAGGCAATATTCCTGGTGATTCTTTCAATTTTTCTGGGAATTGAAGTTATTAGCCACGTACCTGCAATACTGCATACGCCTCTCATGTCGGGAGCCAATGCCATTCACGGAGTAGTAATAATAGGTGCGATTATCGTCATGGGGCACGCAGAGACCACAGGTGCCCTGGTGCTCGGATTTCTTGCCGTGGTGCTTGGAACTCTTAACGTTGTCGGAGGCTTTGTCGTTACTGACAGAATGCTCGAGATGTTCAGGAAGAAAAAATAAAAGTAAGCATAATCATAAACATCCGGGAAATGAATGAATTAATAAATTTTCCACTCGGAATTTCAATACTTGAGATAACTTACATACTTGCCTCAGTCCTTTTCATTATTGGCTTAAAGATGTTGTCTCACCCAATTACAGCGAGACGAGGCAATTTTTTTGCCGCTGCCGGCATGATGATGGCAATTGTCGCAACCATTCTGTTTCACAGGAAGGACGGTGAACCTGTACGTAACATCGGTCTGATACTTGCCGCTATGGCTGTCGGTACAATAATTGGATGGACAATAGCAAAGAAGGTGAAGATGACTGCCATGCCTCAGCTGGTTTCATTTTTTAACGGCATGGGGGGAGCGGCAGCTGCTCTTATTTCTATGATGGAGTTTCCGCATGTAAGACCGGAACTTATTGCTTCTTCCGGAATGGCAAACGGACATGTTCTGGCCATACTTCTGGGGCTTATGATAGGATCAATATCATGGGCAGGCAGTATGATCGCATTCGGAAAACTTGACGGATGGATAGGAGACCTGAGAGTTAAGGCAATGAGATATGTGAATATTGCTAT
>JABUEV010000502.1 GCA_013314865.1 Bacteroidales bacterium
ACTGTCAGGAAACAGGATGCTACCGGTTCTGGCAAAGCTGTCAGTTCCGAATATTTCAATCCCGGAATTGTAAGTTCTCCTCAGGAAATGGTGATAGGCAAGATGGCTGGTGTGCAGATAACCACCGGAGGCGGCGCCCCGGGTGAGGGAGCTACGATCCGCATCAGGGGAGGCTCATCACTAAGGGCAAGCAACGACCCTCTGATAGTGATTGACGGTGTGGCAGTTGACACTGACGGACCAACAGGTATGAGAAACCCCCTTTCAACCATTAACCCGAACGATATTGAATCGTTCACAGTACTTAAAGATGCCTCTGCCACAGCCATATATGGTTCAAGGGCATCAAACGGGGTGATCCTTATAACCACCAAGAAAGGGGCTTCAGGTAAACCTTTCAGTGTGAACTACACAGGAAGTGTCTCCCTCAGCAATCCTACAAACTATGTTGATGTATTCTCAGCTGAAGAATACCGCAAACTTATCCAGACAAAATATGAAGGCAATGCCTCTGCTCTGGCACTCCTGGGCAACGCCAGCACCGACTGGCAGAAGGAAATATACCAGACTGCAGTTGCTCATGACCACAATCTTAATTTTACAGGCGGTCTTGGAAATTTCCCGTACAGGGTAAGCCTGGGCTACACCGATCAGGACGGCATTCTGAGAACCGACAACCTGAAAAGGGTAACGGCATCGTTAAATATAAATCCTTCGCTTTTTGACAATCACCTTAAAATAGACCTCAGCGCCAAAGGCATGATAAATGATAACACATTTGCCAACAGGAGCGCTATAGGCGGTGCCATCTCAATGGATCCAACTCATCCGACCAATTTTGTCTGGAAGAATCCCGACGGAACACCTCAGTTCACAGCTCCAATGAACCCGCTGGTTCAGCTTAGTGATTACCATGATATCTCAACTGTGAACCGTTTCCTCGGAAACCTCACATTTGATTATAAACTTCATTTCTTCCCGGCTTTGAAAGCTAAACTCAACCTTGGGATCGACCAGTCAAACAGTGACGGATCAACAGTAATACCTGTCGGCTCTGTATTGTCTTATTCCACTTATCAGGGTAAAGGAAGAAATACAGAATGGGTGCAGAGCAAAACAAATGCCCTGCTCGATTTCTACTTCGACTATAACGGCACCATAGGAAGTCACAGCAGGATCAATGCTGTCGCCGGATATTCATGGCAGCATTTTTACCGCGACGGCAAATCTATAACAACCTCCGCCGACGGCATGAATCTTTTTGAAAAGAATGACTATAAGACCGAACACTATCTTATATCTTTCTTCGGAAGACTGAACTATGTACTTCTTGAGAGATATCTGCTTACAGTAACTCTCAGGGATGACGGTTCATCGCGTTTTGCTCCCGAAAACAGATGGGGATTGTTCCCGTCGGTTGCCCTTGCCTGGAACATCTCAAGGGAAGGATTTTTCAATACCGGCGTTGTATCCAATCTTAAGCTTAGACTTGGTTACGGAATCACCGGCCAGCAGAATCTCAGCGACAACGATTATCCATACCAGGCTGTTTATGCATTCTCCGAACCCGGAGCTTCATACCTCTTCGGAAATACATATATTCAGACTGCACGACCTGGCGGTTATGATGCAAATCTCAAATGGGAAGAGACCACGACCTATAATGCCGGACTTGATTATGGTTTCCTTAAAGACCGTATCACCGGAGATCTGGACGTCTATTACAGAAAAACCATCGACCTGATAAACCAGATACCTGTTCCGGCAGGAACCAATCTTACAAACCAGATAGTGACAAATGTCGGCGACCTCGAAAACAAAGGGCTTGAATTCTCCATTAACGGGAAAGCAATTGCAACGTCAAATATTGACTGGGAAGTAGGATTTAACCTGACATACAATGTGAATAAAATCCTGAAGCTTACCGCAATAGATGATCCCACATACAAGGGTGTATATGTTGGAGGAATAGGTGGCGGAACCGGTAATACCATCCAGATTCATTCTGTGGGATATCCATCTTATGCATTCTTTGTGCGCCAGCAGGTTTACGACGCCAACGGAAAGCCGCTTGAAGACCTTTATGTTGACAGGGATGGCGACGGAGGCATCACCGGTGATGACAACTACAGGTACAAAAAACCGTCACCGACAGTGTTTATGGGTTATTCTTCTCTCTTCAGGTATAAGAATTTCGATTTCTCATTCAATGGCCGAATCAGTCTTGGCAACTACGTTTACAATAACGTGTTTTCAAACAACGGCAGTTACAACATGATGGTCACATCAAACTATCTGACCAATAAAGTCAAAAATGTTGAGGAGACCCAATTCAGCAATTCGCAGTATTTCTCCGACTACTACATGGAGAACGGTTCTTTCCTGAAGCTTGACAACGCATCGGTAGGATATAATTTCAATACCATCTTCCAGAGCAAGGTCAATGCAAGGGTTTACCTGACTGCACAGAATCTGTTTACCATTACGAAATACAGAGGCCTTGACCCTGAAGTATT
>JABUEV010000503.1 GCA_013314865.1 Bacteroidales bacterium
GAGATGCTGATTCAAAAACTTTTCCTTGATCAGGCCCGAATTGACAGTATTACCATTACCGATGACATGGTGGAAGCTGACGTAAATGTCAGGATAAACGAGGCAATCAGACAAGCCGGAAGCGAAAAGGCTTTGGAAGACTATTTCAAGAAAAGCATGATTGAAATCCGGAGGGATATAAGGAAAGCACTTGTTGAACAGCAGATAATATCGGAAGTGCAGGGCAAGATTGCCGATAATATAAAACTCACTCCGGATGAAGTCAGACGCTATTTTGCCCAGATACCTAAAGATTCAATACCTGTCATACCGGCCCGGGTCCAGGTAAGCATTATCCAACTTGATCCTCCCGACAGCGAGGAAAGCAAAGCTGAAGCCCGTCAGAAATTACTGGATATCAGAAGTGAGATTCTGGCAGGCAAAAGTTTCAATGTACTTGCAGTCCTTCATTCTGAAGACCCCGGAACAGCAACAAACGGGGGCGAAGTAGGTTACAGAATGCGTGGCGAACTTGAAAAAGAGTATGCCGATGCGGCATTCAGCCTTACAAAAAACAGTGTATCAAGAATAGTTGAGACAAAGTACGGATTCCATATTATTCAGCTGATCGACAGGAAAGGTGATCTTGTTAACACCAGGCATATTCTGATAAGACCCAAAATTAAACCTGAAGTGGCTGTAAAAGCAATTACCAGGCTCGACAGTATCGCCAATCTGATAAGAAAAGACAGCCTTAAATTTGAAACAGCTGCACTTATGTTCTCCACCCACAAGGACAGCAGAATAAACGGGGGAAAACTGGTAAATACCAATCCTTCGTCACGTGTCAACTGGTTCTCTCTGGATGAACTTAACAGGGAAATGTATGTAAGGGTAAGAGACCTTAAAGTCGGAGAAATTTCCGACCCTTTCAAAACTACTGACGAAAATGGAAATGAAGTGTTCAGGATTGTAAGACTTGATAATGAATTGCCTGCTCACAGAGCCAACCTAAAAGATGACTACCAGATACTCTACAACGCTGCCCTGATGGAAAAGCGCTCTAAAACATACGAGGACTGGGTAAGGAAAAAAATTAAGGTAACTTACATTAAAATAAGCGACGAATTCAGGTCATGCGATTTTCTTGAAAAAAGAGAATGGTTAAAATAAAAAATCAACTTCGGTCTTCCTGGCGAAAAAATATTTACTGGATGGCACTGAGCCTTTCTGTATTGCTGTTCTCTTTCAATAATTTCAGCCAGCAGGACAACACTCCTCAGAAATCCGGGAAAAAGAAAATTGAAGTAATTCATTCGGATGAAGTGATAGATGAGACAGAGGCAGGTACCGGTAGAAAGCTGACACGACTCCTTGGTTCTGTCAATCTTAAGCATAATGAAATATTTATGAATTGTGACAGTGCTCATTTCTTTCCGGGAATAAACCAGATAGAAGCTTACAGCCGGATCCACATTTACCAGGGCGATACACTTTCGCTTCACGGTGATTACCTGTTTTATGATGGCACGACTGAAACCGCAGTTGTAACAGGAAATGTTGAGCTTATTGATAAAGAAACCCACCTGTTTACAAATTCTGTAAACTACGATGTCAAAAACGAAATCGCACGATACACCGAAGGAGGCAGAATTACCAACGGGGATAATGAGCTTACAAGCATTATCGGCATTTACTATGTTTCTTCAAATCTCTTTCATTTCAAAGACAGTGTGAAAATTGTAAATCCTGACTATGTAATGTCTGCCGACACAATGGATTACAATACAAAAAGCGAGACAGCCTTCTTCACCGGGCCGTCTGAACTGACCGGCGACAGCCTTTACCTGTATTGCGAAAAAGGCTGGTATGATACGAAAAATGACATTTCCCGCATTTGGCAAAATGCATTTATAGATAACAAACAGCAACTCATAAGGGGTGATTCCCTGTATTACGAAGGACAAACAGGACACGGACAGGCGTACAGAAATATAAGCATTACCGATACAACAGAAAATATTGTCGTAACCGGAAATTTTGCATGGTATTATAAAACCCCTGAAAGATTCATGGTGACGGATAAAGCAGTCTTCATACAGGTATCAGATAAAGACTCTTTGTTTCTTCATGCTGATACAATCAATGCAGTGACTGTAAGTGATACTTCTGACAAAAATTACAGGTTATTAAGAGCATATTATGGCTGCAGGATGTTCAGCAATGACCTTCAGGCAAAATGCGACTCTCTCTCCTACTCCTTCCAGGATTCAGTGATAAGAATGTATTATTCACCGGTTATATGGTCAGAAGAAAATCAGCTAACAGCTGAGAAAATGGCAATATTTACGAAAAACAGAAAGGCAGACAGGCTCGAGTTAAACAATATCGCTTTCGTTGTCAGTCAGGTAGATCCCGATAAATTTAATCAGATAAAGGGACGAAATCTGACAGGCTTCTTCAGAAACAACGAGCTATACAGGATCAATATAGACGGCAATGGAGAGACTATCTATTATCTT
>JABUEV010000504.1 GCA_013314865.1 Bacteroidales bacterium
GAAAAACTTATACCCCTTCTTCGGAAGACTTACGGCGACCAAATGTCGCTATATGCCGATTCGAACGGATATTACACTGTTCCGGAGGCAATAAGGATCGGAAGGCTTCTGGAAGAATATAACTACTGTTATTTTGAAGAGCCCGTAATGTATGATCATTTTGAGGAGATAAAGGAAGTGGCAGATGCACTTAAAATACCGATAGCAAACGGAGAGCAGGATCAAAGCTTTGTTCATTTCAGGTGGTCTCTTGCTAATGACGGACTGGATATAGTTCAGCCTGATATTTACTATTTCGGCGGGATGATTCGTGCAATGAAGGTAGCTCTGATGGCAGATGCCGTCGGGAAGACAATAATTCCTCATATGTCTGGCGGAGGCCTGGGATTCCTGTATGACTATATATTGGTGTCAGCAGTTCCGAATGCCGGTGCCCATCATGAATTCAAAGGCCTTGATACAAATGTGCAATTTGAATGTCCTACTTCTGATCTGAAAATTGTACACGGGAAAATTAAAGTACCTGCAGGACCTGGAATGGGTGTAATTATTGATCCTGATTTCATTAAAAAACATATACCGGTCAAAGCCTGAACAGAAGAGAAATAATTGCCTCTGAAGGATATTTCTGAATAATCAGTTCTTACATTTCATGCAGTAAGCAAGTCTGTCAGGGATTTCCTCCCTGCCGCATCAACTGCAGCAACTCTGAATTTTTTCCCCGAAGGAATCTCAAAGCTGAAGGGATCTCTTGAGATCTGTGGTTTATGCGGAACGGTCCCCACGATTTTGCCGTCACATTCAACTTCATAATATGAAACTGGCTCATTACCTGCATAACTTGTATCCCATGACAATTGTATCTTATCCGATTTGGCAATCTTAACATTTCTTGGGGGAGTCAGGCCTGTATCAGCCAGCTGAAAATAATTTGTTTCCCCGTTCCGGGCGCGGGCACCAATATTTTCAAGTTCACGTCTTTCACTTTCGCTCAATGCGTCAGGTGCAATCTGGGCGGCATAATAATTCTGCACAAGCTGGCATTTTAGAGGATTATCGTCTATTTGACCGATCCCTGTTATTAAGGTGTGTATGCCGGGTGTTGTAAGCACATATTCAATTAGTGGTTTACTTGGGACTGATTCGGTTCCCACAATTCTTACCACATGCTCAGGTTTACTTGACCATCCTGGTTCTTTTGTATACATTGCCCCGTCGGCAAATGCCTTCATGGCAATAATTCCCATGTTCTTTGCCTGAGCCACAGGTATTACATTGTACTGCATGTTTAAGTAACGCCTGTCATTAACGTTGAGGGCGACCAGCATTCCGTCAAGCAGATCCCATTTGTCGCGCTGTATCATGTCGATCATCACCGGAGCACTGTAATGACCTGAGAATCCGAGATGTTTTACAAGCTTTTCGTTTTTGGGATTCAATCCTGTAATATTTGTTCCGTCCCTGAAGTCGCGCAAGGCAACAAGGGCTCCGAAGTTGTCGTTTACATCAAGAGGTGTCTCAAGACCTTTGTAGACGACATCCACTTCTTCGGGGTTGGTAAGATTGTGAATAAGAATCATATCCACATAAGCCCCCTCGGGATATGTGCCGTCGTCATTCCCGAACAGTTGTGAAAGTGAGCGTTTCAGATCAGCAACTGCTCCTTCCCCGTGAGTTCCTTCAGTACTGTTTCGGACATTATCGATTTTTGGATAACCGCCTTTTGCCACCTTACCATTGTTTTAGTTGTCAGGAAAATGGATTTTCTCAGCTCTTCATCATAGCCTTTTTGTCCGGGAATCAGTTTAAGTTTCCGAAAAGCCTTGCCGTAATTCATCTGACTTGGTCCGTATACATTGGATGTATCGAAATAATTTATTCCAAGATCAAATGCCTTAAGGATTATTTCAACAGGCTCAATCCCTTCGGGTGTCCATTGAAGTGATCCTTGCCCTCCAAGCCCGAGAGTGGTGACCTCGAAACCGATCTTCCCAAACCGGCGTTTCATAGGTGAAGGAATAACAGTCCTGGAGCAGGAGAGAGCCGGCAATAAAGAGACTCCGGCAGCGGCAGCAGCTGAAAGTCTCATGAATTCGCGCCGTGATAGTTTGGATTTTCTATTAGCAGGGGCCATGGTGTAAATAGTTTAGTTAAGTTGAGGTATCTTTTACAAATGTAAGAAAATCAGATTAAGAGAGAGGCGGTTAGTTTATTTTTCTGTCCCGGATTCTAACCCTGAATCATCATTTATTTCATATCCTTAAAAGGTCTTTATATGAAAATTTATGTCAGATGTTTTGTACTGATTTTATTCGTAATTTTATTTTAATGATTATTAAACAGCAAGAATTTCTGACCGGTTCGGTTAATATAAATACATGAACTGTTTTCTTACAGGGGCGAATGGTTTTATCGGATTAAGGCTTGCAGAGCGCCTTTCAGCTGAAGGGCACACGGTAAGATGTCTTGTGCGTTCTCCTGAAAAATTA
>JABUEV010000505.1 GCA_013314865.1 Bacteroidales bacterium
TCAAAATCGGATATTATCTAACAGATCGTGAAAAAACAGATAAAGCGCAGAATTTTCATAAAATCTGCAGCAGCAGGAGTAATCGGCATTGGATTTAGTCCGCAGATATTAAAGGCATCAGCAGACATCAATCAGACAAATTTGCGAAGAGTTGGAATAATAGGTCTTGACACTTCCCACAGTCCGGCTTTCACCAGGGTTCTTAACGATCCTTCAGCGGGACCGGAGTACGGCGGATACAAGGTTGTTGCGGCATATCCAAAGGGAAGCAATGATATTAAATCGAGCGTCGACAGGATACCTGGTTACACAGAAGATATGAGAAAGATGGGAGTGGAAATAGTAAATTCGATTCCTGAACTTCTTGAAAAGGTTGATTTTATTCTTCTTGAGACCAATGACGGCCGTCTTCATCTTGAGCAGGCAATACAGGTTATGAAAGCCGGAAAGCGTCTCTTCATCGACAAGCCGGTTGCCGCATCTTTGGCTCATGCAATTGCTATTTACAGATTGTCGGAGAAATTTAGTGTGCCTCTGTTTTCATCCTCCTCTCTCAGGTATATCCCCGGTGCAAAAGAGATTGCTGAAGGTACGGTCGGCAAGGTGCTTGGGGCTGATACTTACAGTCCTGCCACCCTCGAGAAAACACATCCTGACCTCTTCTGGTACGGCATTCACGGGGTGGAGACATTATTTACAGTAATGGGAACAGGATGCAGATCGGTAAGACGGACTTTTACTGAAGATACTGATTTTGTTATTGGCACATGGACTGACAACAGGATAGGCACTTTCAGAGGTATCCGCAAGGGAAAGTCAGATTACGGCGGTACTGTTTTCGGGGAAAAGGGTATAATGGTACTTGGAAAATACAGCGGTTACGAACCACTCCTCATGGAGATTGTGAAGTTTTTTGATACCGGAATTCCTCCCGTAAAGCCTGAAGAAACAATTGAGATATTTGCTTTCATGGAGGCGGCTGAAAAAAGTAAAATGAAAAACGGTGCAACCGTTTTTCTTGAGACGGTAATTGAACAAGCTGAAAAAGAAGCTGAAAAGATTATTAAAACCATTTAAAGATGAAACGTTCCGGCATAGCTTTCATTCTGACATTTTTATTAATGCCATGTCTTCTCTCACAGACAAGATGGCTAATTGAGTCAGGGGGAAAAATAATCTGGACTGTAAAAGAAAATGAATCGCATACCGACAATATTGAAATGAGCGGTAAACACATTTCAGTGATTGCAACTTACGGGGTTGACGATAAGGGCGGCCTTGTTTTTTCCAAACAGCTTGTTTTCCCGATGCTCAGGACAATCCCAAACGACACTCATGCAAGCCTGATATACACATTCGGCTTCGATGTTGCGCCGTTAATAAAGATTAATAACAGAATCCCTGCCGAATCAGTAAAGAGTTTCTCCATTAAGGGTTTGCTTGAGGTCGTAAGTACTGTGAACGATAATATAATCATTACAAGGGAATTGTTCCCGTCGACAGACAAGCCTGCTGCAGTTGAGAAATTTACAATTGAGAATTTATCGTCCCGGGAAATAACTGTTGACGTTGAAAATTTTGAAAAAATCTCAAGAAGTCACAGGGAACGCAGTTTGTATGACATTTATGAGATAAGGGCAGCAACTGTCGGGTCAGGTATATTTGCGCTCAAGCCTCAGCAGAAAATGAGTTTTGCAGTTATCTATACCGGGAAGAAAGCTTCAGACCCAATGCCGGAAATAAATCCTGAAAAAGAACTGGCCCAAAGAAAAAGCTTAGTGGACCAAATTCTAAGCACTCTTGAGTTCAAATCTCCTGATCAGGTACTTAACAGGATGTTCGAATTTGCCAAAATAAGGGCAATGGAGAGCATTTTTGAGACCAGGGGCGGTCTGGTTCACAGTCCAGGTGGCGGCAGATACTATGCAGCTATCTGGGCAAATGATCAGGCAGAATATGCGAATCCTCTTTTTGCTTACTCAGGATACAATACAGCCATTGAAGCCGGAATGGTTTCCTGGCGATGGTTCTCAAAATATATGAATCCGGATTACAAACCTATCCCAAGTTCGATAATAGCTGAAGGCACAGATTTCTGGAACGGGGCAGGAGACAGGGGAGACCAGGCTATGATAGCTTATGGTGCATCGCGTTTTGCCCTTGCGCTGGGTGACAGGAACACGGCTGAAGAGATATGGCCTTTAATTGAATGGTGTATTGAGTATTGCAGACGAAAACTAACACCTGACGGAGTGGTGGCTTCCGACAGTGATGAACTTGAAGGAAGATTTCCGGCAGGCTCTGCAAATTTGAGTACTTCCTGCCTTTTTTATGATGCTCTGGTGTCAGCTTCATACCTTGGCAGAAATCTCGGAAAGCCGGCATCACTGACGAAGAAATATATGAAGATGGCAGATGATCTGAGAATTAATATTGAGAAGTATTTCGGGGCAACGGTGGAAGGTTTCAATACCTACAGGTACTA
>JABUEV010000506.1 GCA_013314865.1 Bacteroidales bacterium
TTTGCCGGCAATAGAAGGATTTTTGCTTTTTACGGGTCACTCGGCTCAGGCAAAACGACTTTTATAAAAGCTATCTGCAAAAAGCTGGGTGTTGTCGGAAACGTAAACAGCCCGACTTTTACAGTAATTAATGAATACAAGACAAGACAGAATAATACGGTATACCACGTGGACCTCTACAGGATTAAAAATCAGCAAGAATTGTATGATACCGGACTCGATGAGTATCTCTCAGGCGAATCATACTGTTTTATAGAGTGGCCTGATCTGGCTGTGTCATTACTGCCTCCTGAAACTGTAACAATTAAGATAAGTGTTGAAAATACCCTCCACAGGATTCTGGATGTTTCATAACAGTTCTTTTTTTTCAGCTCTGGAGCAAAATTCTTAACTTTGATTCACAAACCAAATTTCCATCATGAACGAAAAAGGGAAAAACTCAAAAATCAATTTTGGAGGTACGGCTTTAATGCCTAAGGAGGAACAGCTTGAAACGGCTGTAAAACACCGCAAAATATCCATTGGCATTCCCTGCGACAAGAAGCAAAATGAAAAAAGGGTTGCTCTGACTCCTGAATCGGTGAACCTGCTCGTTGAAAACGGAAACGAGGTAATTGTGCAAAAAGGAGCAGGAGTCGGGGCTAACTACTCTGATAAGGATTACAGCGAAAACGGTGCCTCAATTACCGATTCACCTGCAAGAGTGTTCAGCGCTGATGTGGTAATCAAAGTCGCACCCTTTTCAGAGCAGGAGACTGATTATCTTAAAGGCAATCAGGTTGTTATGTCCTACCTTAACGTGCTTCAGCTGAGTGAAGAAACTCTTGGAAAACTTATTAGAAAAAAAGTTACGGCAATAGCTTTTGAAAAAATACGTGACGCCAACGGTGCTATGCTTGTTGTTGAATCAATGAGTGAAATAAGCGGTGTCACCTCTATTCTTATCGCATCGGAGTACCTGAGTAATCATCACGGAGGAAAAGGTGTTATGCTGGGGGGAATTACAGGTGTTACTCCTACGGAGGTGGTTATCATCGGAGCAAACACTGCCGGTGAATATGCTGCAAGAGCTGCACTTGGATTAGGATCTCTGGTTAAAATATTTGATGACTCACTGCTCAGGCTTAAAAATTTTCAGAATCTTGTGGGCCAGCGACTTCAGACTTCAGTATTCCATCCACAGGTTCTGAAGAAAGCATTGAAATCAGCCGATGTGCTCATCGGTGCAATTGAGCTGGAAGACCTCAAACCATGGTATTATGTTACTGAGGATATGGTAAGGGGTATGAAAAAAGGAGCGGTTATAATTGACCTCAGTATAGACCGCGGCGGATGCATCGAGACAACAGAATGCCGCGCGCTTAATGACCCTGCCTATGAAAAACACGGCGTCATCCACTTCTCTGCATGGAATCTTCCTTCAAGAGTAGCAAGGACTGCTTCCATAGCCCTCTCCAATATCTTCACTCCTCTCCTTCAGAATATGGCTGATGCAGGAGGAATTACCAATCTTATGAAAATAAATCCCCACCTCCGTACAGGAGCATATCTTTTTAACGGGATCCTTACTAATGAAACGCTTGGGCAAAAATTCGGAATCATCTCAAAAGACCTGGATCTTCTGATAACAGCTTTCTGATGTCAGCAATAAACAAGTTCAGCAAATTTATCCCTGAAATTTATCATGGCCTCCCTGCCGATGTAGAGTGACCTGTTGTCCGGTATATGACCTGCAGGAAAACCAAACAAAACCGGATATCCATATTCTCTGACTGCATCGGCGATGGTGTCTTCAGCACTCTTCCCCCATGGCACACCTTTATTCTTCATTCTGGTCAGACCTCCGACAACAAGGGCAGAAAGACCTGCAAGCCGGCCTGAAATCTTCAGCGACGTAACCATCCTGTCGAGATGGTAATAATACTCTCCTACTTCTTCAATAAATAAAATCCTGCCTTCAGTATTTATTTCAGCAGGGGAGCCTCTCAGCGACATAATTAGGGTGAGATTTCCTCCTGTTAACTCTCCCTTTACAGTACGGGCATTTAAAAAATTCCCCTTCCAGGTCACTGATTCTGCGTTGCCAAAAAGATGCGCATGCAACGATTCAAAGGTTTCTTTCCGTTTTTTAGGATTGCCATAATTTACCGGCATCTCTCCGTGGACCGAAACAAGACCACATACCTGGTTCAACCATAAATGAAGGACAGTAATATCGCTGAAACCTACATACCATTTCGGATTCTTCTTCAAAGGCGAAAAATCAACCTTGTCGATGATTCTGAGCAGTCCATACCCTCCACGCGAACAGAAAACTGCTTTAATACGCCTGTTATTTGTCATTTCCTGAAGATCATACAACCGTTCCTTATCGTCACCGGCAAAGGGTCCGTACTTTTTCAGGACGTTTTTACCCAGGCGAACCCTCAGCCCCCAATTCTCAAGAAAGTTTACTGCATCATCAATCTTTTTACTTTCAATAC
>JABUEV010000507.1 GCA_013314865.1 Bacteroidales bacterium
TTACCGTGTCCCGGGCAACAGCCATTCATCGCGGCAGGCGTCGGTGGAACTTATATACTCAGCACTTGCCGGTGATACCTCTTATGTAAGAAATGCAATACGGACTCTGAACTGGGCTACATATACGGTAGCATCGGACGGAAGAAACCGTTACATACGGGATGATATATGGCTCACAGACGGGTATGGCGATTATGTAAGGCACTATATCAGAGCGATGGGAGTCAGACCTGACCTGGCTCCGGCTTCAAAAAACAGATTTCTCAAAACAACTTCATTGATTACTGAAATAAAATATTTATCAAAATCAATAACTTACAAAACATACGGTGAAGCAGAAGATATTCTGAGACTGAATCAAAAGCCACGTTCAGTAAAATGTGAAGGGAAAACTCTGCCTGAGAAGAATGTGGAAGCAACTGACAGCTTCGAATGGAGACCTTTGGATTCAGGGGGTGTGCTGACAGTAAGACATGCGGGCAGAAATGTTGAGATAGGATTTTAATGTATAACTGAAATTGTTTTTCTGTCTTTGCAGGTGCTTATTGTCAATCGGCAGATTATAAGTCTTTTATGATTAGATAAGTATGAATTCACTCATTCTTCTTTAAGATTGATGCCCTTCTCATTGCTAACAGGTTATCGTGAGGGGTAAGTACTGTTATTTCGCAACCTCCGGCCAGAAGATACTTCTGGTTCCAGTACCTGTTAACAAGTTCCTCCGACATATTATAAACTTCTTCTGCGGTTTTATCCTGGATCAGCACAGGATTGATATTTCCGCCTATCACTACATTGTTCCCGAGGATAGTGCGTGCAAGGTCTATATCGACCTGCCAGTCGAGATCAATGATATCAGTGTTTACTTCGGATAATGATTCCAGAAGGTGAGTTATGTTGCCGCAGATATGAAGTTTAACCTGGGCTCCGCATTCATGGATGTAGCTGATCAGCTCTTTATGCCGGTCCCTGATATATAAATCATAGGTATCCCTGTCTATTTGTGAACAAATTGCATCTCCTATTCCTATGAGATCACATCCTGCATCAATCTGTGCTTTGGCGAATTTCTTTGCAGTTACCATGCATTTGTCCATAAGCGTGTTTGACAAATCAGGATCGGTCATGAGTCTTATCAGCATTTCGTCGACTCCGGCAAGATCGCATGCTTCAGCAAGAGGCCCTTCAATCCAGCCGCTGACCGGTACGCTTCCTTTCAGCAGTTTCTGATAATATTCTGCTCCTTTTATTCTGTCAAGGGTACGCTCACATTTATAAACATCCGGGTCAGGGAGGTTTTTTACGTCATCGAACGAATTCACAATTTTATCGAGACATCGTGGAACGCCTTCATCAACATATTGAATTCTGGCTCCGAAAGCAGAAGTCTCCCGATATGGATCCGAAATAAGGCTGACCATATCTGTGTCAAAAAACTCCATTGCCCGTATATTGCTTTCAACCAGTGTTTTATAGTCTGACGCAAATTTGCCGTAGGTTGTATTGTTAAACCTGGCGGCGAAATGCATCAGTATAGGGCGGAAAAAGATTCTTTCATCAGCCGGATGCCCTTTTAGCAGTGCCCTATACAACTGTGTCTTGTTCATAAAAGGGTCAAATGATTTGTTTTTTGTAGTTATTCATCTTTTAAGCGATTTCCAGAAATCATCTGCAAGATATTCTTTATCAATTCTTGTGTAAACTTTTATCATTCTTTGAGTATTTTCCGGAGGGGTCAGGACTTTTTTCAGGCTGGCTTTCTCCGGATTAAGGAAAGCTTCCACCAGAGCAAGATCCCACATTATTCTGGTTTTATCCTGAGGATTATGTTCCATCCACCGGAGCTTAAGTATTTTTTCAATTTCAATTTCCTCATTCAGGTTTAGATAAGTCTCTTCCCGGTCAAACTGAAGAGGATAGGCTGCCTCCAGGGGCATGATTGTGAGGTCAAGATCCTTACAATCGAGTAAATAATCAAATCCGTTAAGATCGTTCCTGACATTGAATTCATTCTTGTTCCAGATTCCACTGTCGGCTTTATAACTTGCTCCCAGTGCATAACATCTTATTTTCCGTATTATTTCAGGTGCTATAATGATAGCTGAAGCCAGGTTAGTTACTGCTCCTATGGTAATTATATCAAGCTTATGTCCCTCAGGGAGGGATTTAGCGGTTGAAATGATTGCCCTTGAAGCCGGTGAATCACGCGGATCTTTGCCACCCCATGCTCTTCCGATCTGACGGTCAGCCCCAGCAGGATGTGGAATATCTGTCCGTCCTAGTGCCTTTATTATTCCTTCATTCAAACGCTGACTCTCTGCAACTGTGTTGAGTCCCTTTGTTTCATAAGCATTCCACTTGTCGAAAACGAGCAGATCAGGGTTATTGAAATGTGCAGAACTTATTCCGGCGATTGTGATGCCAGGTTCTTTGATCAGCCTTGCGATAGCATAAAGGTCATCCATTTCATTACCGGTGTCGG
>JABUEV010000508.1 GCA_013314865.1 Bacteroidales bacterium
AAATGCTTCAGGCACATATGATGTCGACAAAGATAACCTTTCCTACCAGTGGATCGTTCCCGAAAACATACCGGTCTCATCAACAACTTCTTCAAGAATAAAATTCCTGAGCCCTGTTGTCAATGAAAGTAAAACATACCAGTTTGTACTTAAAGTAAGCGACGGAAAGAATGTTGAGACGAAAAATATACCCGTCAAGGTTAATCCTTATAAACCTGAGCTTCTGACAGCAGAGGTTACAAAGGTCGAGGCAAGCTCATATTCATACCCCAACTTCCCGTTCAATATTCTTGACGGCAATATTGGAACAATGTGGGCTGCTGAAGGAGATGGCGAATGGCTTTTACTGTATCTCAGTGAACCGTTCATGATTGACCATGTAAAACTTGCTTTCCAGTCAGGCCAGAAAAGTGAATCCTACTTTGATATTCTTGGATCCCCAGACGGGGAAACTTGGGAACCAATACTTGATAAATCAAATTCCTGCGCATTTTCAGGTAACCTCCAGGTGTTCGGATTTCCTCCTGCAAAAACTGAAACTGCTTATTCTTACGTAAAATTAATTGGTCACAGTAATGCTGCTAACAACTGGAACTACATCTCTGAATTCCAGATTTTCGGCCGCTACGTGAGAGAAAACAGAAATAAAGACAATGGTCAGGTGGTAATATATCCGAATCCTGCAAGAGATCTGGTTAACGTTATGATAATTGAAACTGCATTGCCGCCTGATCTGCTCAGAATCGTCAGCATGACAGGAAAAGTGGTCTATGAAAGTAAGATTGAGCCTGACATGAAAGAATTTCAAATTCCTGTAGACTTAATCAATGGCCTCTATATAATTCAACTGGAATCAGGAACGGTCACTGTGTCAGCTCAGAAACTGATAATCAATAAATAGAGTTACGGTTTCCGGGAATCCCCCATCCTTCTCAAAGCATTTACCTTTTAAATACCTATTTCAGAATATTGAACTCGACTCTCCGGTTGAGCTTTCTGTCGGCTTCATACATGTTAGATGCTACCGGCTTTGTCGGGCCATAACCCTTTGCAACAAGTCTTGTGCTTGGCACACCATTTATTATTAAATAATTAACCATCGACTCAGCACGCTTTTGGCTAAGTACCATATTACTGCTTGCCGATCCCTGATTATCTGTATGAGTAGCTATCTCAAGATTTAACTTAGGATACTTTGACATGAATCCGATTATGAGGTCCAGAAGCTGAGTCCCAGAAGAAGTAAGTGTGTAGTCATTTTTCCTGAAGAAATTATCAGCCGATGTTCCGAAGATCTTCAGAAAAGCATATAGATCTTTCGCTGCAGGATCTTTAAGTATAAATGTTCTTACTTTTGTATCCTGATAACCTGCTGAAATCATCTCATTAAATGCAACATAAGTAAGCATAAGATCCATCTCTTCATTAATGGTATAGCTATATACGTTTTCTTCAGGCAGATAAGTTTCCCTCAGATTATATTTTGATGGTATATTCCTGAACACATCACTTCCCGGATCCAGCCTCTTTTTTGAAGTCATGATTTCAACACGCCAGACTATTTCCTGTGAGAGTTCTTTCTCAGCAGAGTAAAGATGAGAAATATACGCATGATCATAGTCTGTGATATAGGGCCTTGAAATCTGCTCTTTATGAGATTTTTCCCATGCTGTTTTTTCCTGCTCATTGCTGAATACATTCAGCTTTTTAACGGAACATGCTTCATATATAACCCCTGTTTTGAGATTTTTCAGGATCAATCCAAGTTTTACATCATATTCTCCCTTCCCCCTGTATGAATGGATAACGTTTTCACCCACATCCCTCGATCCATCACCGAAATACCAGGTATAAGTAAGAATCCTTGAGTCAGGAAAATGTGAGGAAAGGCCATTAAATGCCATCTGGCTTCCAGCTATACTGTTACCTGCCGTTACAATCACTGGTTGTTCAATCTCTTTAAGATCAAGATCATAAGACAGTTTGGTAAAGAAAATCCTTCCTGTTTTGCGGTCAATAATATTAAGGCTGACTTTGTATTTGCCTGGTCCTGAATAACAATGTTCAGTAACAAGCCCTTCAGCCTTACTTCCGTCACCGAAATCCCATTCGTATTTCAGAAGGGCAGTGTTAATATTTATCGATGCTTCATCCCTGAATTTGAAGCAGTATTCATTAACTCTTTGGTTATCACAATAAAAAACCTGATGTATGTTTGTCTTAAACTGGTAAATATCAACTGTATTGGTATTCCTTTTGGATGAAAAAAAGCCCTGGCTCATGGTTGAGTCGCATGTAAATGAAAAGTCATCATACTCTGAATTTATAGGTTGGTCCAATCGGACAGGAGGCAGCCAGATCGTATCTTTCTGAATTGTATAGTAAATATCTTTGCCGCCGTAACCAGGATGCCCGTCGGATGAAAAAAAGAGTCCTCCGGCAACGTTGACAAAAGGATATGATTCATTGCC
>JABUEV010000509.1 GCA_013314865.1 Bacteroidales bacterium
GAGGATAACAGGACCGGCGCAACTGAAGATGTTATTTACTCAACAAAGTCGGGGCTTGATGGTCTGCTTGCAGCAAGCTATTCCTACCTGCGCGGATGGTATGGGAAAGAGGCTGCCTTCGGCCTCAGTGAAGGTGGCACAGACCTGTGGCTGACAGGTTATGACAACAGACAAAAGGTTCTGATTGATTATTCAGGCATTACTCCTGAAGTCGCTACAAGTACAAAAGAGACTATGAATGCCTGTTTCGACGAATACTGGGAGATGCTTTATACAGCTATCAACACGGTAAATACAGGCTTGAAGAATGTTCCGCTGGTAAAAGATAATATTCTCAGCCAGGCTGATAAAAATGTCTATATAGGTGAGCTTAAAGCCCTCAGGGCATTCTACTACTGGCATCTGGTAGAAACATGGGGTCCTGTGCAGATAAACAGGGAAGCTGTAAACAGTGTCTCAACAGAGGCAGTACGCGACTCGGAAGAAAACGTTTACGCCTTCATGCTTGAAGACATTAATGACGCCATCACGAGACTTTCCACAAAAACTACCAAAACAGGCCATTTTAATTTCTGGGCGGCAAAAGCCCTTAAAGCCAGGATCCTTCTATATAAAGCCAGTAAATTCAATGATAACCAGGCCTATCTTGACGCTGCAGCAACAGCAGAAGAAGTAATTAACGGAAGCGGCCTCTCATTCTATTCAAATTATGCCGACTGCTGGAATGCTGCAAACGAAAACGGAATATCAAACAAAGAAGTTATCTGGTGGGTCGATTATTCAGATGTTCTGGAAAACAACATAATGCCGCCGAGACTTAAGCTTGATGCATCTGGCAACCAGATGAGATGGTCGCAGATGATACTGAGAAATTCAGCTAATACTATCGGAGGAAATGCATCTCACCTTATGTTTGTCGGTGTATGGAATCTTGTGCCGGGACTTACCACAATTCTTAAGAGGACTGATACCGAGGCCAACAAGGTGATTACCTACGGCGGAGTACAGTATAACCTTGGAACTGCATATCAGCCATACAGCAAAGGGTTTACCAGGTATGTACCGTCGGGATACCTGCTTGACCTCTTCAATGATGAAACTGACCAGCGCTACCAGGCATCCTTCAGAGATGTATACTATGTGGCCCCTGTCCTCCAGTCTGCATTCGCAGGAGGTGTGAATCCTCCGTCCGGTTATGCTCTGATGAGAGACACTGCTATTTACCTTTCAAAGAAGACTGTCACTGACAGCCAGATAGCAAGAGCCGCAAACAGGTATGTGCTGTTTTCAAGAACTGATGTCGGAAACCCTGCTGTAAAACCACTCTACCAGAACGAGGAAGGAACACTTCCTACTATTGCAACGGGAACAGCCGGAAACGAAAACTTCAAGGGAAACAGAATGTTCATACAGCTTAAAAAATTTGATGACCTTAACGGTTCTATTATTCGTGACCTTGGCTCAAGAGATGCATTTGTCTTCAGACTGTCGGAGATGTATCTTATTGCGGCTGAGGGATATATGATGGCCGGTCAGACTGCTTCTGCAATCCAGAAACTTAATGATCTGAGAACTGCGCGGGCTATACCAGGGAAATCAAATCTTCTTACCCCCGATGAGGAGACTCAGGTTTCTGCCAAAGACATAAACGTGATTCTTGATGAACGTGCAAGGGAATTATGCGGAGAACAGCAGAGGTGGTTCGATCTTAAGCGCACAGGCAAGCTCCTTGACAGAGTGAAAATGTACAATGGAAGCGCACAAGCCAATATCCAGCCTCACCATATTCTGAGACCCATACCTCAACCTCAGATGGATGCTGTCACAAACAGAACCAGCGGACCGGATCCGGATGGCTTCTGGCAGAATCCGGGATATTAATAAAGCTAAATGACCAATATTATATAAAGAGGTTGTCTCTGAAGGCTTGTCGCCCTTTAAGACAACCTCTTTTCTTAAAGAAATATTTTTAATAGATTTATACCTAATCTGAATATTCCATGACAAGATTAATCATAATAACCCTACTGCTTTTTATTACTTCCTGCGCACATAAAGGCAGTGTAAAAAAGTCAGAGCCATCAGAAAAATGGTCGGTCAGGATGGCAAACACTGTCATGGCTAAAGCCGACAGCTTTATTCATTATGTTGACGGAAATCCGAAATGGGCTTATGATGTTGCTTTTCTGGGCATGGCAATTGACAGGCTTGGTTACATAGATCCAAAATATTCAAAATATATGGAGGATTGGGTAGATTATTTTGTTATGCCCGACGGTTCGGTGAAGGATTACAGAATTGATGAGTATAACCTCGACAGAATCTTCCCGGGAAGAAATGTTCTGACTGTTTATAAGCGAAGGCCTGAAGAAAAATACAGAATCGCACTTGATAATTTTATTGAACAGCTTAAGACACATCCGAAAACCAATTCGGGAGGTTATTGGCACAAAAAGATTTACCC
>JABUEV010000510.1 GCA_013314865.1 Bacteroidales bacterium
AATCTACTGCATTGATGCAGCTACAGGAAAAACTGCATGGTTAAATGACGAGGTTCAGAGCGATTTTGCAACACTTCTTGACTGCGGAGAGTTTCTTGCGGGACTGCCAAGTACAGGGAATCTTCTTATTCTAAGGCCGGATTCAAAAGCCTATAGTGAGACTGTCAGATACAAAGTAACAGAGACTCCTGTATTTGCTTTTCCTGTATTAAAAGGGAATTCAGTCTATATAAAGGATGCTGAATCACTTATCCTGTACAGGATAAAATAGAAGCTTTTAACGTATCTTTTCTTTAAGTAGAATCTGCCGGAGTTCATTTACCGATATCCCCTGACGGGCAAGGCCATTTTCAGCGACCGTTATCAGTCCGCTTTCTTCTGATACGACAATAACCAGGGCATCAGTATGTTCTGAGATGCCTATTGCCGCCCTGTGACGCATTCCGAAATGCGGAGGAAGGCTTGGCTGGTCGGTTATTGGCAAGGGGCATCTGGCAGCATAAATCCTTCCGTCTTCTATTAGCACTGCACCGTCATGCAGAGGTGAATTCTTAAAGAAAATAGTCTCGAGAAGCTCTGCGCTTATAAGTGCATCCAGGTGTTCCCCTCCTTCTGAGTAAATATCAAGACTGGTCTTCCTGGCAATCACTATAAGTGCTCCGGTCTTTTTTGCTGCCATCGATTCTGCAGCCCTGACAATTTCTTCTGCCTCCTTAGGGCTGCCTTCCTTCTCATCAGCTGTTGTAAATATTCTTGTGAATGAGAACCTGCTGCTTTTGAGATACCTGTTACCGATTGCAAGAAGAAATCTCCTTACCTCCTGCTGGAAGACTATCAGAAGTGCAATAACCCCCACCCCTATCACCTGCCCCATCAAAGCTCCAATAAGTTCCATGTTAAGAGCCTTAACAATCAGCCAGAACAGGTAGATAAGAAAAATGCCAATAAAAATGCTCAATGCGGCAGTACCCCTGATTAGCTTGTATAGCTGAAAGAGGATGACAGCAACAAGTATAATATCAATTAAATCGAGTACAGAGAAATTCAGCATTATTAAGTCCTTTAACGCGCTTTAAAAATATAAAAACATACTGACAAACAACAATAAAAAGGTTACAACTTAGGGTAGCTGAGAGAATCATTTTGTTTTATTCTGCTTAATTATGTTTCATTCTGATTGCTTCTGACATGATTCTCTAACTTTTGATGCCAGCTTAACTGCCTGCACAGCTTCTGCAACATCATGCACCCTGATAATATCAGCCCCGTTCAATATTGCGATAGCATTTAAGGCTGTTGTTCCGTTTAGAGCCTGTTCAGGTGTTGTCCCGAGGGTTTTCCAGATCATTGATTTTCGTGAAAGACCTGCAAGCAACGGAAGCTGGAGAACCGAAAATTCATTAAGCCGGCACAGGATTTCAAAATTATGATCAATAGTTTTACCAAAACCAAAACCAGGATCAACAATTATATCTTTCGCTCCTTTTGACTGGAGAGTATGAACCCTTTCTCCAAGCCATCTTATAACGTCAGCAACGACATCAGAATATACAGGATTCAACTGCATAGTTGCAGGAGTTCCCTGCATATGCATAAGGACATAAGGAACCCCAAGCCGTACGACTGTGTCAAACATATCTTTATCAGCCTCGCCTCCTGAAACATCGTTAATCATTCCGGCACCACAGTCCAGAACGGCTTCGGCGGCAATCTGCGACCTGAAAGTATCTATCGAAACTGCTGTTCCCGGAAAATTATCAGTTAAAAGCCTGATTGCTTTCATAACCCTCAGCCTTTCTTCCTCTGGCGGCACATCTTCTGCACCCGGCCTTGTAGAATAACCTCCCACATCAAGAATGTCTGCTCCTTCTTTTAACATCTGCTCTGCCTCTGCTAAAATCTCATCTTCATTTAAGTGCCTGCTCCCTTTGTAGAAGGAGTCAGGTGTCACATTTATAATTCCCATAACTTTCGGAACACTCAGATCAATCAGACTGCCGAGAAGATTTATGTACTTTGGTTTACTGTTCATTTTAGCTCATATTACCGGCAACCGAAATTACTATAAAATTAAAATATGTCCGCATACTTTCATCTTTGATACTGTGTTATTACATTTGCGAAGGACGTAATAAGATCGCCGATGAAGCTTATCGTTATAGAAGGAATTGACGGTTCAGGCAAATCAACCCAGATAGGCCTGCTCCACAGTCATTTTGCCAGGGAAGGTTATGACTGCAGATACCTGCATTTCCCCAGGACTGATGCTCCTTATTTCGGTGAGCTTATTGCCCGCTTTCTGAGGGGAGAATTCGGATCTCTGAAAGACCTTGATCCTTATCTTGTGGCAATGCTGTATGCCGGTGACAGGAAAGATGCTTCTGAAATAATTCAGGGCTGGCTCAGGGAAAACAAGATTGTGCTTCTTGACCGTTACACCTACTCAAATATCGCATAT
>JABUEV010000511.1 GCA_013314865.1 Bacteroidales bacterium
AAAAATGAAGAATTGTGGATTAACAAACACAAAGAAATAATCGACAACTATAAACCTGATGTCATATGGCAGGATTTCAACCTTCCCAAGATTTCACAACCTGTACTGCTGGAATTTCTGTCATACTATTACAACAAGGCCTCTGAATGGGGAAAAGAGGTTGTTGCCACATACAAGGATGGATTGAATACCAAATGTGCGGTTCTGGACTATGAGAGAGGCGGGGCTGTAGATATCACTGAAAACTACTGGCTTACTGATGATGCCTTAAGTTCATCAAGCTGGTGCTATACCGAAGGAATTGGCTACTATTCAAAAAAACAAATCCTTCATGGATTTCTTGACAGGATAAGCAAAAACGGCAACCTTCTTCTGAATATTTCCCCTAAAGCTGACGGGACAATTCCTCAGGAGCAAAAGGAGATACTGCTCGCCATGGGTGACTGGCTGAAAAAATATGGAGAAGCTGTTTATTCCACACGCGCATGGGTTAAATACGGGGAAGGTCCCACCCTTATGGGTTCAGCCCATGGAGTTTTCACTGCTCCGGCAGAAGGAAAACCCGGTGATGTCCGTTATACAAGGTCAAAAGACAACAGAATACTTTATGCAATACTTCTCGGATGGGATGAAAACCAGAAATCCATTACCCTAACTTCCCTGCCAGCCAACAGGATAAATCTGAAAAACCTCAAATCAGTCGAATTGATAAATGGTGAAGCAGGCAAATACCTGCCGCTTAAATATTCACAGGACGAAAGAGGCCTGACAATTGACATGCCTGAACAACGATTTGAGGAACTGGCATGGGTGATAAGATTAACCTTTAAAAAAAGTATTCCGGAACTGGACAGGTATGCAGAAATTAACTGTACACCACATTATTATCTTGTTCCTGGTACAAGCCAGGGCAACCTGGTGCTCTCATCAGATCTTTCCCTGAAGGAAAAATCGAAAGACAGTTCAAACCAGTGGAAGCTGGAATCTGCCGGTAATGGATTTTACAGGATCTTAAGCAGGGAAAATAACCGGAAAGCACTTGCCCTCAGTAATCAGGACAAGAAGAATCCAAAACTTGCAATAGAAGATCTGTCGGAAAGTGAGAATCAATTATGGAGAATTGAGCATTCTTATCTTGGTAATTTAAAGATTTCAAACAAGCAGAATCCTTCATTGGTTTTATCCGTTAATGATGCTGTGGCTCAAGGTACTATGGCCGGAGTTGTCAATCCCGATACAAGCTCAGTCTTCGGGTGGAAATTGGAGGAGGTTTGCGAGTTAAAGGTTGAGCCATATAAGGAACTGGTCATTCCGGGCACAGTTGAAGCGGAAGATTTTAACACCGGCTGTCCTGGAGAAGCATACAACGACAGGGATCCGTCAAACTCGGGAGGACAGTACCGTCCCGATGAACAGGTGGATATTGAAATTTGTGAGGCAGGTGGTTACAATGTAACAAGAATAAGCCCGGGAGAATGGCTGACATATACAGTGAATGTAACCAAATCAGCAAATTATGAGGTCTCTTTTTATATTGCGTCAGTTACTGACAATGCAAAATTTCATCTGGAATGTGACGGTACAGATATTACAGGAATTGTTAATCTGCCCAATACCAAAGGCCGGCAGGCATGGAAAGCAGTTAAGAAATCGGTAAAACTGGATGCAGGTCAGCATTTGCTAAAGCTTGTAACGGAAGAACGGGGTTTTAATATTGACAGGATTGTATTCAAGTAGTAGTTATTACAAAAAAATAGAATAAATAATTGTTAACCGGAATCAGAAAAAATGAAAAATCAATTCCTGGCTTTTTCACTGTTGGTAATCTCTTTGATTAATTCAATAGAACAATTACAGGCACAATTAGCCCGGAATCCGATAATTTTTGCTGATGTGCCTGATATGTCCATGATAAGGGTTGGAGACACTTATTACATGAGCAGTACGACGATGCATATGTGCCCGGGGGTGCCGATTATGAAATCAAAGGATCTTGTAAACTGGGAACTGGTAAACTATGCATATCAGACTCTTGGAGACAATGATGCTCTGAATCTTAATAACGGCAGAAATGCCTATGGAAGAGGCTCATGGGCCAGCTGTATAAGGTACCATAATGACACTTATTATGTCTCCACTTTCTCATCGACAACAGGTAAAACTTACATCTGGTCTGCAAAGGACATCGAAAAGGGTCCGTGGAAAGAAGTATCATTCAGTCCAAGCCTTCATGACCATACACTGTTCTTCGACGATGACGGACGCGTTTATATGATCTATGGAAATATTAAACTGACGCTTGTTGAGCTTAATCCTGATCTCTCAGGAATAAAGACCGGAGGAGTCAACCAGGTCATTATTGAAAATGCGAGTCTTCCATCAGGGCCCGACAGCAGGCTCGGAGAAGGATCCCAGCTGTTCAGATATAATGGCAGGCTTTATCTCTTCAACATT
>JABUEV010000512.1 GCA_013314865.1 Bacteroidales bacterium
TTGATACGAAAAATTCTGCGGTACATTTTTTACCAAAAGAAAGTGCATCCTTTAAAAGATGCGACCTTCTCATTGATGGTAAGGATTTCTGTTGTTGATAGCTCTTCCAAGAGTAATCTCATCAGTGTACTCAAGCTCATCTCCCACGGCAACACCTCTTGCCAGGGCGGTGAAAAGCACATCGTATTTGCTGAGCCTTTTGTAGAGATAAAAATTGGTGGTGTCCCCTTCTATAGTTGTACTGAGAGCGAAAATAATTTCCCTTATGCCTCCTTTCCTGATTTTTTCTTCAAGGGAATCAATCTTAAGATCAGACGGTCCTATGCCGTCGACAGGGGAAATAATTCCGCCGAGGACATGGTAAACACCCTTGTATTGTCTGGTGTTCTCGATAGCTATAACATCCTGGATATTCTCCACAACACAAACCTGCGAATGATCTCTTTTTTCATCACTGCATATCGTGCAGATTTCAGTGTCAGAAATATTGTTGCAAATCGTGCAATAGCGGATTTCATTGTGAAGTCTTATAATAGTTTCCCCGAATTTTCTTACCTCCTCAGCATCTCTGCGCAACAGATTCATCACCAGCCTGAAAGCTGTTTTTCTTCCTATGCCGGGCAAAGAGGCAAATTCATTGACCGCACTCTCCAGAAGCCTGGAGGGATATTCTGCAAGACTCATAAAGCAAAGTTTTAAACAAAAGTAATTCAAATATCTCCGCATAACCAACTGCGCAGTAATTTTTTTACCTTCTGAACTTTTTAGTAATCTTGCAGTCAGGTATACCGATTATGACACCTCAGTCAATACTTTCAGTATTTGCAGTCTATATAATTCTGCTGTTTATAGTTTCCTGGCTTACTTCGCGTAAAGCGGACGACCAGTCTTATTATACCGGAAACAGAAACTCTCCGTGGTTTGCTGTGGCGTACGGTATGACAGGAGCGTCTCTTTCAGGGGTCACTTTCATGTCAGTGCCAGGCTGGGTGAAGGATACACAGGTCACCTATATGCTGGTTGTTTTCGGTTACATGGCAGGATATTTCATCATTGCCCTGGTGCTTTTACCCTTATATTATAAACTTAGGCTGACTTCAATTTACACCTACCTCGAAAAGCGTCTGGGCTACAGATCCTATAAAACAGGGGCGGGGTTTTTCATTATATCGAGACTGCTGGGTACATCACTGAGGCTTTTTCTCGTAATAAGTGTACTTCATACATTTATTTTTGATGCATGGAACATACCTTTCTGGTTTAGTAACCTGATTGTTTTAATGCTTGTAGTTCTTTATACCTTTAAAGGCGGTATAAAAACAATAGTATATACAGATACGGTTCAGACCACCTTCATGCTTCTTGCTGTGATACTTAGCATAGTTTTTATCAGTAACGATCTTGGAACAACTGCAGGAAAACTGTTTTCTTCTGCTGTAACCGCTTCTTCAACAAAAATGCTTGTCACCGACTGGCATAATGAGCGGTTTTTTCTTAAGCAGTTTTTAAGCGGAGTATTCATAACCATTGCAATGACCGGGCTCGACCAGGAGATGATGCAAAAAAACCTCAGTTGCAGGAATCTGAAAGATGCCCGGAAAAACATGATTACTTTCAGTTTTATTCTTGTCATGGTAAATTTCCTGTTTCTCTTTCTGGGTGCAGTTCTGCTTATTTACGCCGGCACAAGAAACATCGAAATTACACGATCTGATGAGCTGTTCCCCGTTATTGCATTAAACTATCTTTCACCTGTTGCGGGTATAGTCTTTCTCGTCGGACTTGTCTCAGCAGCCCTTCCCAGTGCAGGAGGAGCAATGACTTCCCTCACCACATCCGTGACAATAGATTTTCTGGGAGTTGAAAAGAAAGACAATCCTGCCGGTCCGGAAAGAACAAAAACCAGGTACATGGTTCATATTCTTACTGCACTGGCATTTTTCATTTGCATACTTATTTTCAGAACTTTCAGTGGCAGGGCAGTGATAGATCAGCTTCTTACTCTTGTCGGTTATACATACGGCCCTTTACTGGGAATGTTCATCTTCGGACTTTTTACAAAAAGACGAGCCTCAGACAATGCAACACCATGGATAGCAATTTTTTCACCGGCGGCTTGCTTTCTTCTGAGCATTTTTTCCGAAGAACTTTTCAACGGATACAGATTTGGTTTTGAAATTCTGCTTCTGAACGGATTTCTTACGTTTGCAGGATTGATGCTTTTCAGCAAAAAGGAAAACATACCGGGAGAGATTTAAAGAATATCAGAGCCGAGCGAAACTGAACAAAAAAGTAAAAGGCTTCTTTAATTACTTAGTCGGGGAAGTTGTCATAGCATAGGTTCTCCAGGTTCAGGTTCCTCAGTCTCCTAAGGAGGCTCAGGCTTAGTGATTACTCTTTTAGTTTTATAGGGAATATTCCAAATTATATAATAGGAGAAATTTGCAACTGTG
>JABUEV010000513.1 GCA_013314865.1 Bacteroidales bacterium
ACTTCAACAAACCTTCCCCATCCAACAGGTGCGGCAATTATATAAAGGCAGCAGCCAAATATTATCAGTCTGCAATACTCCTTGGGATGGACATAGGCGGCAACAGCCGCATCGCAAAGCATTTTAACCAGCTTGTAGATGAATGCTCATTTGTATTCTCCGTGGAAACTCATGAATGGATCAATCACCCTAAGGAGACCCTTGCAGATGGAGCCTGGTCAGAGGAAAAATCAAATGTCTATACGACAATAAAATGTTATGTGCCATGGAAAGAGTTTCTGGTTACCGGAACGCAGAAGGTCCGGGGAGAGGGAGTCTCCTCAATTAATTATGAAAACCACTGGGTGGGAGACGAAAAGGAAGATCATCAGAGTATCAAGGGAAACTGGAACGTTGAAAAAATTGAGGGTGCTGTACAACAGTATGTCGACGATCGCGGTGAACAGACAATGCTTGCCAACATTTCTATTTACTGGAAGAAGAATGTTACTACACGTATCTGGGGTAAAAATCCCCAGGGCACCTTTGATGAAAGCGGAACCGATACACGATCTTTTATGGAGCATAAGAGCTATCCGCTGGAAAACGGCTATTCGGAGCGGATTGGCAACGAAAGCGCAGGCCTGAGCCTGAGAGTATTTATCCTGAAAGCTCCGGGCGACCAAAGAGATAACCCGAATGATTGCTTCTGAAACAAAAAGCACTTAATTAAAATCGCAAAAGATGCATATTTCAAAGTATACCGGAATTCTTATTTCAGTAGCCGTCCTGCTGAATGCCTTCCCGGAGGTCAATTCTGTAATCCATGCTCAGGAAAATTTCGAAGCTCAATACAAAGAACTCATGGCAAAGCTTGAAAAACAAGAGGCGGAGCCAAGATTTCCCGATAATAATGATATTGAGGCCTATATCAGATGGATGGGTATCAAGGCCGCTGATCGTGACAATGCAAGGGCAATTTCTCTAAGGGCTAACAAAGCAGGAAATCCATACTGGGAAAGACAGTTTATTAACCTTGCAGAGCAATATGGGCTTGACGAAGCTAAGGAACATATGAAAGGTTTTTATGCAACTATAAAAGGCAAGGTCGAAAAAGAAAATAATGGAATTCGTCAGCCAGTGGCAGGCGCTGATGCGAGGTATAAAGTGAAAGACATCAGAAACCTCCAGGGTAAAGTGACCTGGAGCTCCTCAAAAGAGACAACAGGCGTCAGCATCACTGATTTGAACGAAGCAATTTTTAATCAGAAACCATTCGATCCCGAACGGGATGGCAATGACTATACATATTCAATAATCTGGAATCTTAAATCTCTGAATTGATTTTTAATCATCTCAAAATACTATTATTATGAAAGCATTATTTATTCTTTTTCTGGTATGCCTGCAGACAGAAATACTTCCCCAGGAAACAGGTTTGAAACTTTACGGAATTAAATCAGGAATAATTGAATATTCATTTGCCGGGAATCGAATAGGCAAAGGAACTCTTTACTTTACCGATTACGGCACTAAAAGTGCAATGTTTACTGATGTTGTGGAAAACGGTGAAAAACGAAAAGGATGGGTGGTCACTTTCGATGATTATCAATATATGTGGGATCCTGACAGGCCGCAGGGAGGAATTAAAATGAAAAACCCTGCCATGTCATCAATAAATGAAGCTTCAAAAGGTGATATAGAGTCATTTGCTGAAGCAACTTATTCCAAAATGGGATTTACCAGAGCTCCGGACGAGATTTTTCTTGGTAAAAGCTGTAAGTCAATGAAGGGTAAAATGGGAAAGGTTCTTACATGGAATGGAATTCTCATGCTGCTCGATATGAAAGTAATGAGTTCCGTCACACACCAGGAAGCTACATCAATAAAAACCGACATCCCGGTTGATGCTAAATATTTCGTAATTCCAAAAAACGTAACTTTTTCAGAAATGCCTGGCTTTTGACAGTGCAAATATTTATATTATAGCTGCTTAAGTTATCACTCGTAAAAAATGTGATATATGAAAATCCTGACAATTGGCATTATCCTTGTTTTAATGCCTGATATTCTGATATCTTCAGATGGTTGTAAGGGAAAAGGTTTAACAGGAAGCCTGGCTATTTTTCACCAGTCTTCAAAAAACGAATGGCAGTTATATGATTTTAACAAAGACGGGAAATTTGATAAGGGGGATATTGATGCTCTTAGAGAAAATGCATGGCAGGGCTTCGAATCTGACATTAACAGGGATGGTAAAAAAGATATCAATGATGCTTTATATCTTCACGTCAAACTATCGGTACTCGACAGAAGCTGTAACGGGGTTGTGGATGACGAGGATTTCAAGCCTGCCGCAAGAGTTGCCCTCCCTCCTCCTCCGGAAATAAATGCAGTATCAGTTCTGGTAAACGATCTTATTGCAAAGTCAATTCAGAAACTTCCGCCGGATTTAGAAGCACAGGTT
>JABUEV010000514.1 GCA_013314865.1 Bacteroidales bacterium
GATAAAGAGGGTTGTTCTCCGGAAGATATCCGATTTTCTTTCTTATATTCAGATTGCCGGTTCCGGTCTCAATGCCATCTATATAAACCTTGCCGGATGAAGCAGGAATATATCCGGTAATAATTTTCATCATGGTCGATTTGCCTGCACCATTAGGCCCGAGAAAACCTACAATCTCACCTGTTTTTATTTCAAAAGAGACATTGTCAAGTGCCTTCTGATTGCCGTAGTATTTGGTAATATTCTGAACAGTGATTGACATAGCATTAACCTGTCTCAATAATTATGGTCAGCTAAGATAAATTATTGCCGCATCATTTACAACCAGTCCGGCTGAAACACCTGAAAATGCAGAAACCCTAAAGGATTTTTGTATCGTATCAGCTTTAAAATGTATTTTTATGTATGAAATCTGTTGCATAAAGATTGCTGAACAAATGAAATTGGCCATTTTATCATAAATACGTATAGGTTGAGAATAAATTAATGTTAAATAATTAACAGATCGAAAAAATGGAACAAAATGCTCAGATAATAATTGTGATGGTAGTTTATCTGTCCATTCTGATTTTATGGGGCATCTTTCAGGGCAGGAAGGTAAAGTCAGGCACAGATTACTCCATTGCAGGCAGGCGTTTACCAGGATGGGTTGCCGCGTTGTCTGAAAGGGCAACGGGAGAATCCTCATGGGCTCTTCTTGGACTGCCGGGTGCTGCTTATGCCATGGGGCTGACTGAAATATGGACTGCCCTGGGATGTGTGGCGGGGATTGTAACAGCCTGGACGTTGCTTGCATGGAGACTGAGGAATGAGGCTGAAAAATACAATGTTACGACATTTACTGAGTATATTGCTGTCAAACACGGAGATACCGGTAAAGTATTAAAGCTTGTAAGCAGTCTGGCAATTGTGTTTTTCTTCTTCTTTTACATCGGGGCCCAGTTTCTTGGCGGTGGAAAAACCATGTATACACTTTTCGGACTAAAACCCTCTGCGGGCATTCTTATAACTGCTCTTATAATTGTTCCCTATACCATCTACGGCGGTTTCAGAAGTGTTGTTTATACGGATGTTATACAGGCACTCATAATGATAGTGACACTTATTGCCGGTCCTGTTGCAGGATTAATCTATATCTGGAATGGCAATGGCGAGTTTGCTTCAGGTATTTCCGAGGCATTGGTAAAGTCAGGAAGTACTTATACTTCCCTGACCGGCTCTGCCAGGGGATTTGGTGCCGGATTGCTTATGGCAGGAGGCTTCAGCTGGTTTTTCGGATATCTTGGCGGCCAGCCGCAGTTAAGCATGAGATTCATGGCTATAAAGGACACCCGACAGGCTAAAAAAGCGAGAAATGTTGGTATTATATGGACGTTAATTGCTTACACCGGAGCTCTGATGCTGGGCTGGATAGGCATATCAATATTTGGTCCGGCCGGCCTGAGCGACCCTGAATATGTCATGCCTCAGGTCATCATGAAACTATTTCCTCCTGTAATTGCAAGTATTCTGATAACCGGTGCAATTGCAGCTATGATCTCCACTGCCGATTCTCTTCTGATACTCTCAGCTACTGAAATGTCTCAGCACTTTACAGGAAAAGATGGAAAAGTTGCAACTGAAGATAGGGAAAAGATTAACCTTGGAAGAAACAGAGTAATAACAGCCTCGACTGCAATAATTGCACTTGCCCTCTCTTATCTTTCTCCCTCAAAACTGATATTCACAATAGTCAGTTATGTCTGGGCCGGAATCGGATGTACATTTTCAGTTGTAATACTGTTCACACTTTTCTGGAAAAGATATCATGGGAAAGCTGCACTGGTCACAATTGTTTCAGGCATCCTTTTTACGATATTCTGGATTACCGGAGGCTTTGAACAGGATTATAAAATCACTTCCGAAAAAATTGAATTTCTTAAGGAACAAAAGATTATTTCAGCTGAGACTGCAGGAAATCTGCTGTCACTTTCAGGTGAAAAATTCCGTAATGTCTCGAAACTTGAGAAAGTGATAAAAGAAAAACTCCCGGATGGTTCCGGGAGTGCAGTAATCTCAACCGTATCTTCATCTTTTGTGAGGAAAGGAGTTCCGGCCAGACTTGCCACATTTATCTTTGCACTGATTGCGGCAGTGGCCTCCACCCTTTTAATACCCGCAGGAGGCAGGAAAACTTCTTCTATGTAGCTCCGTACATGAATTGACCGACTTTTGCAAACGAGGCCCTTGGATTTACACAACAGACCGGTATTTTTGAACTGTTTGCAATAATGTATTGTTCTGATGCACCCAGCATATAATCGGCCATTGTAATATTTTTTGTTGTCATAATAAGTATAAGGTCTGCCTTGATTTTCTGTGCGAAATCAATGGTCTGCTGGGCAAACTTTCCTTTCGTCATTTCATGAATCTCATACTCAATATTGTTTTGCATCAGATACTTGAT
>JABUEV010000515.1 GCA_013314865.1 Bacteroidales bacterium
GCAGGTATTCATGCCGTGCATGTTCAAGATAGTGCTGATAGTTGGCATTGTTTACAACTCCCTGAAGGTCACATTCATAGTCCCTTACAGTGAACTCAAGTCTGAAACTTGCTTGGTGTGGTTTCATTTAAGGAGAATTAAATCATAACAGATTACAAGCCAATTAATTGTCACGGCTTTCAGAACCTTAACCAGTCTATTGAAACTAAGTCGTCATCATTGCCGGTGTACTGAATCCAAAGGGCTTTGGTCCCTTTTACTTTCTCTGTTTTGAAAGTGACAGTCTGCCATTCTTTGCCGTCAGGAGAAGGGCTAAGGTTAAGAGTTGCAATACGGCTGTGCCAGGGCTTGTCGGTGTTCAAAGTTAGTTTTCCTCCTTTGCCTGATAATGAGTACTTTACAGTGACTGAGTCAGACATATTGCTGAAGTCCACGTATTTGATGCAGAACCTGTCGCTGTTTCTTGTCTGACCAAGCTTCTCGGCAGATTCTGAAAATTGCTCCACACGAAGGTTTCCCCTGAGAAGACAAGCCCATTCTGCCTCGATTGTTTCTTCTGCTTTTAGAGGGCCGCCTGCACCTTGTGATGTCATCTCCACTTCATTTATTGATCCGTCCGGATTGAAATAAATTGGTTCAGCGCATGCTTTGCGCATAGTATTACAGCCATGGGTTGAGCGGTGGTAGAAAACATACCACTGCCCTTTGAATTCGGCAATTGAACCATGATTGTTCCAGTTTCCCGGATTGCAGTAATTGTTGTCAATAATAACGCCGCCGTACTTGTAAGGACCATAAGGAGACCGGCTCACAGCATAGCCAATGCATGTAGGGGTGTCTCCGCGGCTGATATCAGCATATACCAGGTAATAGAGACCGTTGCGCTTTGCCATAAAAGCTCCCTCATGAAAATGATGTGACGACTCTGTAAGAATCGAATCCCTGACAGTATCAAGGTCAAGTTCTTTCATACCGGGCTTCATCCTGGCCATTTTGAGGGTAAACTGCCCCCAGATGTAATATGCCTGTCCGTCGTCATCTATAAATAGACTCGGATCTATCTGATTGTAACCTTTAAGGTTGATCGGGGAACCGTTTGTAAAAGGTCCAACAGGACTTGAAGAGGTTGCCACTCCCTCAGCGTTGGTTCTGTCGGGCTGGCAGTAAAAAATGTAGTATGTATCACCACTGAAAGCCGCATCAGGTGCATAAAGTACATTGTCGTTATAAGGAACTGCATCCCCTTCCCCTTTTGAAACAAGTGCATCCCTGTAAAGAGACCAGTTTTTCATGTCTTCAGTGACAAGTACATGATGCCTGTGTGAGCAGTAGTAGTCACAGCTTTCGTCGAGCGATCCGTAAATATAAAGCTTCCCGTCATTCCATACATGAGCTGAAGGATCGGCTATGTATACGCCAGGAGGAGAAAAAGGATTCTGCGAAAATGACAAAAAACTAAAAAACAATGAAAACACCGTGATTGCAAAAATTCTTATCCTGTGTGCCATTGCAAAAAAATATTCCGGACAAATATTTTTTACAGAATTCATTTCAAGATTAATCTATTTCGGAAAAGTTCCGAAAAATTTCCTTATTGCCTTATGAAATTTATGAATACTATGAGGCTTGTAATGCATCAGGATGCATTCCTTCAGGATATAATTTATGTCAGTCCCCTCAAGCTCCTTCACAGCCTCTTTGCTGTCGGCCATCTGCTGAATCCAGATATGTCTGAACCCTTTTTCCTTTGCTTCTTTTATAATTTCAGCTGTTTTGGTTTTTTTGGTCATAATAATCAAAGCCTTGATTTCAGGCGGAAGAGACTTTATATCGGGGTAAGCCTTTGATCCGTATATCTCTGTAGCGAGCGGATTTACGGGCACGACATTCATTCCCTTGTCTTTCAGTTCCTTGAATGCGGCATAGCCGAATTTCTTAGGATTTCGCGATACTCCGACCAGTGCTGCCGGACCGGCGGAAAAGAACTTCTCAATCTGATTCAATGTTGCCATGGTAAGCTTGTTAAATTTATAATCTGGGTCTTTTGTGTAATATTTTGCTGTCTGGGTGCCAGAGGGAATTTAAAGAATAATGTTGCAAGGATTTCAATTTGAGGTATCAGTATTCTTAACGGGAATCAAAGACCAGATTCCTGAAAGAGAAAGGCCTGAAATGATATGCCATACACCCCACCAGGCAGTGACGATTGCCATACCGCCTATCATTATTCCGGGAGGAAAAATATTCGGGTTAAACAACAGGACAAGTCCAAGGCCGGAGTTTTGAATTCCGGTTTCAATTGTTATTGCTCTCCTGTCGTAAGGAGTTCTTTTCGTGAGTGTTGAAAAGGAAAAGCCTGTAAGAAGCGCCAGGGAGTTATGCACCAGGACTATTATGAAAATATACTGAATGTAGCGGATGAAGAAATCATAATTG
>JABUEV010000516.1 GCA_013314865.1 Bacteroidales bacterium
CTCACAGCGTGTGAAATACAATTCCCTGTAATTATTGGTGAGAAATGGAGTTCCTTCTTCAAACTCACTGTTGATAACCTGCACCGGTACAGGAGTGCTCCATTTTGATTTTTTATCAATCCTGCTTTCAAAAATATCCGTAAAACCCTGTCCTGTTGCACCATGTGTTTTGTTTCCGGACGCGTCATCGCGTGAAGAGGTAAAATAGACCACCCCAAAGTCATCTCTTGCATAGGCAGGGCTGAAATCAGATTCCCGTGAATTAATGTCCTTTAATTCCTCGATCCTGTAAGCATCCGGAGAACGCAGCCATTCAAGTGCAAGTTCGCAGGAACGTATCTCCTGGTCGGCTCTGGGGTCGGAAGGAACCAATTGCTTATATTTCCTGTATTCCTCAATGGCCTGCTCATACCTGCCGTTCATTTTCACTGACCATGCAAGCCAGAACTGAGCATCGGGTTTAGAAAATGAGGAACGAACAGCCAGCTTATACCATGTTTCCGCATTTTTAGGATCATTGGTAAGTCTGTAGCACTCTGCTATCATGTAGATAAGTTCTGCCCTTGTTGTTCTGTCATTTCTGCTTGTCTTTGAATATGCATCCTTGAAATAGTCAATTGCATTATAGTATTCTCCGGCATTTAAAGCAGAATAAGCCTTCTCCGCTTTGCGCTTCTGTGCAAGAGAGACTGGAATCAGAACAATGAGAAATAAAATTGCGAGTAACAGTATACGCTTCATAAAATGGATTTCAGTCAGACCATAAAAGTAATCATTTTCAGTGAATCCCCTTCAAGAATATTAACGACAGTAAATCTGCAATATTTTGAAATGATCCGGAAGAACCTCTACAAAAACCGGACCGGGGAATTTAATAAAGACATAAAAAATTCCCCGGTCATTAATTATGGCCTCAAATGGCCTGGATTCGACTTTCTACCTTGTAAACAGAAGTTCCCTGTACTTAGGCAAAGGCCAGATTTCGTTGTCAACAATCAGCTCGAGTTTGTCTATGTGATAGCGGATTTTTTCAAGATAAGGTTTTACATTACTTTCATAGGCAACAGCTTTCTCATAAGCATCCTTTATCACATTTGCTTTCTTCCTTTCCTCAACCATTTCATCGACCAGTTTTTTTACCTGGGAGATATGATCAGATATCGTAACCACAAGTTCTTTTCTGCCCGATGCAAGCTTGACAAACTCTTTTTCCCCGAATACTTCCTTTAATCCTTTGATATTATCAAGAAGTGAGGTCATATACCTAATTGAAGTCGGTACAATATGATTCATGGCAATATCTCCAAGCACTCTGGCTTCTATCTGAATCTTCTTGGTGAATTTTTCATATTCGACATCCACTCGGCTTTCAACCTCCTTTTCAGTAAATATACCCAGTCCGACCAGGACATCTTTTGAATGAGGATCAAGGTAGCATTTCAGTGATCCGGGCACACTGGGATTGTTCGAAAGCCCTCTTCTTTTTGCTTCTTCATGCCATTCGGGACTGTAATTATCGCCTTCAAAGAGAACCCTCTGGGATTCGATGATATATTTTTTCAGGACCTTAAATATTGCCTCATCTTTGTTTCTGCCCTTACTGATAAGCTGATCAACCTCTTTTTTGAATATTTTAAGCTGATGGGCAACTGCAGCATTAAGCGCAATCATTGCGGCACTGCAGTTTGCCGATGAGCCCACTGCCCTGAATTCAAACTTGTTGCCGGTAAAAGCAAAAGGCGATGTCCTGTTACGGTCTGTGTTATCAAGCAGTATTTCAGGAATCTTTCCAATGCCAAGTTTAAGTTCAGTTTTCTGTTCAGGCGTCATTTTCTTTTCCGTAACCTTATTTACAATACCGTCAAGAATACCGGTAAGATAAGACCCAAGGAATACGGAAATGATAGCCGGCGGAGCTTCATGACCGCCAAGTCTGTATGAATTTGACTCATTCATCACTGAAGCACGTATCAGATCGTTGCTGTCGTTGACTGCTTTAATTACGTTCACAAGGAATGACAGGAACTGAAGATTTGACTTGGGATTTTTACCCGGCGACAAAAGGTTTACACCGGTATTTGTTGCCATTGACCAGTTGTTATGTTTACCGGAGCCGTTTATGCCTGCAAAAGGTTTTTCGTGAAACAGGACCCTGAATTTATGTTTTCTGGCAACTCTTTTCATTACATCCATCAGAAGCTGGTTATGGTCAACTGCCAGATTTACCTCTTCAAAAACAGGGGCACATTCGAACTGGTTGGGGGCCACCTCATTATGCCGGGTTTTGACCGGAATGCCAAGCTTGTAGGCCTCACACTCGAAATTTTCAATAAATTTCATTATCCTTTCCGGGATAGATCCGAAGTAATTATCGGACAACTGCTGGTCTTTTGCTGACTGGTGGCCAAGAAGTGTTTTTTCTGCCAGGATAAGA
>JABUEV010000517.1 GCA_013314865.1 Bacteroidales bacterium
TTCATCCATCTCTATGGATTCAATAAAAAAGAGAGGTTTTTTGTACTGAACTGCTTTCTTCTGGGTGGCTGGACAGGCGGATTAAGATTCTCTTCAAGGGTTGGATCTCTTGCAAGTGTAAAAAATATAGGTCCTGATCCGGAAAAGGTAATCCGTTGCCTGAGAGAGCTGGGAAACTCTTTTACTTACCTGATAAGCGGATATCCTCCATTCATTATAGAACTCCTTGAAGCAGGTAAAAAACTGAATGACTTTAACTGGAAAAATTTCCGCATTCACATATTTGCAGGAGGGGAGGGATTTGCTGAGGAATGGAGGGAATATGTCGCTTCACAACTACAGGATGGCGCTCTCATTTATTCAGATTATGGCGCTATCGACCTGGACGCAGGAATATCTGTGGAAACACCCTTTAGTTTAGCCCTGAAAAAAATTCTAATTAAAGACTGTGATCTGAGAAGTCAAATTTTCGGCTCAGAAAGAATGCCATGCTTCCTGGGGCAATACTCAAATCAGCAATACTACATCAGAAATTCAGACAACAACCCGGGTAAAAAGGAACTTGAAATAACAGTCATGAATCTGAAAGCAGTTTGTCCTAATATCAAATATGCCATCGGAGATGAAGGAGGAGTGATAGGGTTTCAGAACCTCAGCGACATTCTTGAAAAAAATGGATACCCAATTCAAAAGCTGAAGAATGATTTCAAAATAAAAACAATGATCGCTTTCCCGGTTATATGGATCTATGGAAGAGTTGACGGTACTGTTATGATACACGGCGCAATGATATCTCCAGCCGATATCTCAAAAGCACTTCTGGCTGATAAAGAACTGGTTTCGGTGATAAATACCTTCAGATTGTCGGTTGAAACTGATAAAGACAATCTCACAAAACTCTTTATTTCTGTGGAAACCAGAAAGGATGTAAAGGTGACCAGAACAACGGCAGATAAAATATCTGATGTGATTTTAACCAGCCTCATTGAATCCAATGAATGCTTCAGGAACAGCTACAGAAAAAATCCCGATCTTCATAAACCTGTCATAAGGTTCTTCCGATACAGGACGGGAATTTTTTCTGAATCCCATGATTTCACCAAACATAAATATATAAAATGACTATCAAATGAAGAACGGGGAAACAATCTATTATTCATGCGGCACCCCAACACTGGCGATGCTGAAATTCAGGATTTCCCTGCTTAAATATCTCTTCCGGAAGAACAAATACCCTCTTTTTACAATTTCAGCCAGACAAGGCGGACTAGTAAAGACTTATCAGATTCAGAAGAAGCTGAAAATGTCGAAGTACGTAAAATTCAATGATCATATCTATTTTTCACTGACAATGCCCCGCTGGCCTTCTGAACCCTTTGACAGAATGGTTGCCAGGGGCGGACTGAATATCGCTTCAGCAGGAACACCTTATAAGAAGCAGATTGATACGGCAATACTCGGGATAACCGGCAGATGCAGATACGGATGCGTTCATTGCTATGAACATTTTAACCTGAATGATTATGATGTGGTTCCTGTTGAAAAATGGAAAGAGGTTATCAAAGACTTGCAGAAAATCGGTGTAAGTGTCATCACGTTTTCGGGAGGAGAACCCATGATGAGATATGATGAGCTTATTGAATTGTTAGAAACATCTAACCATTCACTTTCCGACTTTCATTTGCACACATCAGGATACGGCGTTACAGCTGAAAATGCCCGGGAGTTAAAGGCTGCCGGATTAATTGCCGCCGGCATAGGGCTCGATGATGTCAATACTGATCGAAATGACCTCTTCCGGGGTTATAACGGAGCTCATTCTCAAGCTATAGAGGCAATAAAATACTTCAGGGAGGCAGGTGTCTTTACTTATGTTAATTTCTGCCCGACTAAGGAAATTATCAACTCCGGCGAAATTCTTAAATTTCATGAGATGCTGAAAGACATGAATGTCGGCATTATCCGATGGCTTGAGCCAAGGCCTTGCGGAGCATTTCTGGATGCTGATGAAAACATTATCCTCAACCAGGAAGAAAAGGAGTTCCTGAAAAATCTCTATATTAACCTTAATACATTACCGGAATACAGGGATTATCCCCTTATATCATATGAGGCATTTTCTGAAGCTCCTGAAAATATGGGCTGTATGATGGGAGGCAATTCACTTCTATATATTGACAGCCGGGGCAATGTGGAACCATGTGTATTTCTGCCGGTCACATTTGGAAATATACTTTTTGAGGATTTCCCCATCATATTTGAAAGGATGAGAAAAGCCATTCCCAAACCTTTGAAGACACCCTGCCCTTCGATTCAGCTAAGAACAGCAATAAAAAACAGAAAAGACATAGGTTCGAAAATGCCGATTCAATATAATGAGATAGTTACCGAAATAGCCAACTTGTACTCTGCATAATTTATGTCGTCTTA
>JABUEV010000518.1 GCA_013314865.1 Bacteroidales bacterium
ATGTACATGTGGCAAAGGGAGTGAAATGTGTTGATTGTCATGCTGCAGGTTCAATGGCTGTGGATGAAAGAATAAGGGGCAAGGAAGTCCATCAGTTCGGCAAGGGTGATGACCCGTCAGGATGGGTGAGAAATGATCTGGACAATACCGTACGAACCTGCAACGATTGCCATCTTACAGGATATCTTAATGCACCGGTTGCCAGACATAAATGGCTTCCTGACCTGCATCTCGAAAAGCTTTCCTGTCAGGCATGCCATATCCCTCAGAGAAAAGTAAAATCAGCCCTGGTCCAGGTGAGCGATATTTTTAATCCCGGAACAAAAATAACTCCACTTCCTAAATATACCTGGACATTCTATGACCAGAACATGAATTACTGGAACCATTATGGTGAGCTGACCATGTTTACTGCCAAAGACCAGCCCTCCGATCCTTTTATACCAGAATATGCAAAATACAAAGGACAGATTTTCCCAGTAAATGCAGTCCATAGCGCGTGGCCCGGAATTTACACTGAAGGTGAAAAAGGACTGGATCAGCCTAAACAAAGAGACATTTACAATATGTGGATAGCCCACAATAAGGATAAATCAAAATACCCGGAGCTAGGAAAAATCAAAGATCACAATTCTGATTCCATACCTGAAGTGAATACTGCCGGTGAAATTGATGCATTCATCAATTCAGTTACTGCATATCTTAGTGATCAGGGCTATAGTTTGACAGGAAAAAAGATTGTGTGGGTTAACAATGACAAAATGTATCTTAACGGAAATGATTATAAAATTCTTGAAAAAGAATACTGGGAATCCTCACCCTATGCTTCAGTATATAAATATAGCCATGATGTGTATCCTGCAAAAGCCGGACTCGGTATAAACGGGTGTACCGACTGTCATTCTTTCAACTCAGATATGTTTTTCAGACAGGTTGTTAAATATCCGTTCGGAGAAGATGGACAACCGGTTATGCAGCCGCAATACAAAAAGCTGGGCATGAGCAGTACAGGGCTGTGGTTATCAGCATTCAGGGAACAGATAATCAAATCAATAGAATACCCTGCCTTGTTTCTTCTTCTCCTTATAATACTCTTGTCAATTGCATGTTCAGTTAACAGGAAACAGGAATTTATTTCAATACATCAGGGTATTCTTCTATTGGTTTATGGAATTATTATTGCCGGTCTGGTCCTGGTTTACCTTAAGCCCGACGTTAGAAACTACGTTTTACCTGACAGACTTACACTCGATGCCAATCATTTTATCCTTACTGTAATTGCTTTACTGGTAGGAGCATATACATGGCTGAGAGATAAGAAGGAAAACCAGCATGGTTCTGTTACCGGAAGATTACAGGCTCTTTCAATTATACTTGCCGTTATATCAGGAATTTTAATGATGATAAAGTTCAATCTGATATATCAGGTTGTAAGAGTGGCATATACAATTTTTGACCTTGCTGTTGTGACAAGCCTGATATTGTCAGTTATCTGGTTTATTAATCAGCAGGTAAATGCTGTAAGAAATGAAATCAGGACAGATCAGGTAAATTAGCTGTTTATTGATGAATTTCAGTCATTTCTGCAGATGAAAGAAACGAAATAGAATTATTTATTTAATCATGATAAAAGATCGTAATATGAAAAAATCAGCAGGTTTTATCGGCGGTGGAAGGGTTACAAGGATCCTTCTCCAGGGTTTTAAGAACAAAAATGTAAAATTTAGCAAAATTGTTGTAACCGAAACCAATCCGGATGTTCTGACAAAGCTGAAAAAACAGTTTCCGGAAGTTGAGTCTTCAGATGCCAAAGCAGTTGCCGGTCAGGATATTGTTTTTATAGCTCTTCATCCTCCTGTGGTTATGGAAGCACTTGAAACGATTAAAGAAGTTGTAAGAAAAGACGCAACTGTCATCTCACTGGCACCGAAGATTAATCTTGAGAAGTTATCACAGAAGCTTGGTCATATCAGGAATCTTGCACGGCTTATTCCAAATGCAAATTCCATAATCAATGAAGGATTCAATCCGGTCACCTTTTCGCAAAATTTTGACCCTGCGGACAAAAAGGAAACACTGGACCTTCTTGGCACTCTGGGAACTACTTTTGAAGTGACTGAGTCAAAGCTTGAAAGTTATGCCATTATGTCAGGGATGCTTCCGACCTATTTCTGGTTCCAGTGGCAGGAGCTTGGAGAGATTGGCAAGAAGACAGGTCTGACAGAAGAAGAGAGCCGCGAGTCAATTTATAATACTATCATTGCCTCATTGAATCTTTTATATAAATCGGGGCTCTCTCCTTCGGAAGTGATTGACTTGATTCCTGTCAAACCTATTGGTGAACATGAACAGCAGATTGCAGAAATTTACAGGACAAAATTGCTGGGTCTTTTTGAAAAAATAAAACCTTAAGCGTTTTTAAAC
>JABUEV010000519.1 GCA_013314865.1 Bacteroidales bacterium
AATTGTTTTGGAAGTAAATGTTTCACCGGGATTCAGAACCGTTGACGGGAAATCTGGCTTATTTGGGCTGTCGGGAAAATGTCCGGATTCAAGGCAGAAACCTGTTCTGAAATTATAAGGAGTACCGCCGTAACCCACCTGTGATCCGTTAAGGAAATTGCCTGTGTAAAGCTGCATCCCGGGCTGATCGGTAATTACCTCCAGCACACGGCCTGTTGAAGGATCATACACAGAGACATCCACTTCCTCAACATTGTCAAGTACGAAGTTATGGTCGTAACCTTTTCCGAGAATGAGTTGTTCATAGTTTTCTCCGATCCTTTCACCAATTGGGTGAGGAGTCGTAAAGTCAAACGGAGTGCCTGCCACAGGTCTGATTTCTCCTGTCGGTATCATCACGGAATCGACCGGAGTGAAAGCTGAGGCTTTCAGTGTCAGTTCATGGTCAAGTATATCGCCCACACCGGCTCCGTGCAGATTAAAGTACGCATGATTTGTTACATTCAGAACCGTCTTTTTGTCTGTAGTGGCTTTATAGTCCATTACGATTTCATTGTTGTCGGTCCAGGTATATAATACTTCTATATTTACAGTTCCCGGAAATCCTTGCTCCATGTCAGGGCTCACATAAGTAAACTTCACGGCAGGATATTCGCTTTTTTCAATTACCTCAGTGTTCCAGACAACACTGTGCCATCCTTTCGGACCCCCGTGCAAAGTATTGGGCCCGTTGTTCTTTGGAAGGTTATATTCCACGCCGTCCAGCACAAATTTCCCGTTTGCTATCCTGTTGGCAAATCTGCCCACCACTGAGCCGAACGACATATCTCCTTTTATCATCCCTTCAAAGGTGTCAAAGCCGAACGTAATGTTGGCTTTCTTCCCGCTCCTGTCAGGAACTTCAATCCATGTTATCCTTGCGCCCCAGTTTGTAAGTCTTATGACATTACCTGCCTTGTTGGTAAGGGTCAGAAGATATACTTCCTTGCCCTCATGCATTCCGTAAAGTTCTTTTTTCACCATTTCTTTATTTTTTGAAGATTGTTTACAGGAACTTATTAAAGCTGCTGCAACAACCAGTGTGATTGTTAATACTAATGCTCTTTTCATTTGATTTTATGATTTTTTTGCTAATTTAATAATTTATCGAAGTCTTGAAACGTAAGTGTTAAAATATATCCAACCGTTTCAATCAATCTTAAAAACCCTGTAGCTGTGAGGTTTGACAGTTATATCAAAATGAGTTTTTTCAGATCGCTCGCGGCCCCAGACAAAACTTGTTGTTTTTCCGGTGCTGTTTATTTGTTCTCCTGTCAGAATGTCGGTTATTTTACCGGAGACTGTTCCGGCAATTACTCTGACATTTGTTTCTTCGGGCAGAAATGATTCTACTATAAATGTATTGTTATCATAAACAAAGAGGCTCACTTTTGCAGGTGCTTCGATCCGCGGATTCATGTCAGGTGTGAGTACCTCCCTTATTCTGTTCAGAACTCCTGCAGGCAGGTGATAAAGATCTCCGAAGCTGTCGGGTATTGTAATGACGAAAATGGAAGCTTTGCCATACCTTGCCTGATGAAGAATGGGCCAGCCAATTGCAGTTCCGGAACTTGTAATATCCTCCCATGAGTCATTTGTCAGGTATTGTATCTGAGGTATAAGTATTTGTTTGTCAGCTTTCAGCGCTCCGGCTCTCCACCCGGTTGAGAAATCAGTCACCAGTGCTTTTCTTTCAGTGTATTCAAGCTCAACTATATCCTCAATTCCTTTACCCTGAAGAGCTTTAAGCAGACCGGAAGTAATGGCTACATCCTTTCCGGCAATTAGGCGATTCCTGATTTTTCTGACAATTTCAGGATCAAATTTTGCCGACTCTGTTAATATTATCATTTTTGGTTCTTCAGGAAATACAGGAACGATATCTACAGGTATTCCAATCATTCCAAGATAATTTTGAAGGAAATCCTCTCCTGTTGAATGAAAAGGTTTATAGCTTTTTATGCCTACAGGGGTTCCAAGACTTCCGATAAACTGATCAACCTTTTCAAAAGTATACCCTGCCGCACGTGCTATAGTAGATGGTGTAACCTTTTTACCTCCCGGAAAAGTTACTGGTTTCGTCATTTCATCGAAACTGAAACTCGGGTTCAGATCCTGCCATGGAGCACGGTCGGCGGGCCGTATTGCCCTCTGAAGCTGGCGGAAATCAAAAAGAGTTATTTCGGGAGCTTTTGCAAACAAAGTAAGCCAAAGCTGTTCGGCATACCTGTCCATATATGGCATTCCTCCCGTGTCGACCCATCCGCCGCCATTGCCGCCTGGTTTTAAGTTCTCAAAATACCTGAAAATAAGATAACTTTCGTACTGCTGAAGATGCTGACCCGGAGCATCAGGGTCACGTGTTTCGGTGCCTGTATAAAG
>JABUEV010000520.1 GCA_013314865.1 Bacteroidales bacterium
ATGGAAAAGGCAAGATTTACTGGGGTATTCCTCTTAATGAAATACTTGAAAAAGAAGGCATCAGCCCCGATGTTGAATATTCCGTGCCGCTTGATGCACACATTGACTGGATTCACCGCAAAGAGAATGACACTGATATTTATTTCATTGTAAATTCCTCAGATAAGATTATCAATGCTGATGTCAGATTCCGGGTTTCCGGCAGGGAGCCAGAACTCTGGGATCCTGTAACAGGTGGTGTAGAGCCACTATGCTACACAATTTCTGATGATTTCACAACCATTAAACTGGAAATGATTGAAAGGGAGTCAGCTTTTATCGTTTTCCGGAACAAGGTTTCATCACGTACAAACAAAATTGAAAAGAAGATTCCCGAATCTATTGCTTTCCCTGACAGTCGCTGGGAAATTAAATTTCCCCCTGAGATGGGCGCCCCGGAAAGCATATCAACTGACACGCTTAAATCATGGACTTTTTTTACAGACGATGGCATAAAATACTTTTCCGGAACTGCGGTTTACCGGAAGAATTTCATACTGAACCAAAAAGCACTCAGGGGGAGTGAAAGATTCATTCTGGATCTGGGTAGTGTATATGATATTGCCGAAATAAGTGTCAACGGAACCACAGCGGGTGTATTGTGGAGTCCTCCCTACAGCACCGATATTACAGGATTGCTGAAGAAGGGTGAGAATATAATAGAAATAAAAGTTACAAACCAGTGGACTAACAGGCTGATTGGTGATTCCAGAAGTCAGCAGGATAAAAAAATTCTCAGTCCAGATGCTTTTATATTTCCCGGAAGAAAACCTGATTTATCAGGACTTCTGGGACCAGTAAAACTGCTGAAATATACAAGATGATTTCAAAGTGTGAATTCGTAAAAAAACAATTACCTTAAATTTCTGATTTTGACAGACTCAATTAAATATAACTGAAAATAGATAGCTTAGATAATTCATTTTATATGAACAGAAGCAGATGCTTATTTCCGGAGGTAATTGTTATTATTATAACAATAAGCCTGAATTTGTCTCCTTTAAACGGTCAGAGTAAACAGGATGTAGTTGCAGGCATACCTGTAAACTATGATGAAGAAAAAGCAGGAACCTGGTCACTTCCTGATCCACTGGTTTTCCCTGACGGGAAGATAGTCAGGAATGCCAGGCAGTGGTATAAAAAGAGAAGACCTCAGATAGTCTCATTGTTCGAAGAATATCAGTATGGCAAGATACCGTCAGATGTAATCAGAAAATCCGGTTTTAATATTTTTGACAAAGGAACTCCTGCATTTAACGGACTTGCAATAAGAAAGCAGGTCACCATATATCTGACTGAGGACACCTCAGATCATAAGGCGGACCTTTTGTTGTATATTCCGGCAAATGCTTCCGGGCCAGTTCCGGTATTCCTCAATCTGAGCTTCATGCCTAATTCAAGTGTAGTGGATGATCCGGGAGTAAAGGAAGGCTACATCCGTGACAGGGATGGGAAACTTATCCGCCCGGGTCGTTCAGGCGGCTTCGGTAAAATGGATGTAATCCGGTTTCTTAATGAGGGGATTGGTTTTGCAACTGTCAATTACGGTGACATTGAACCAGACTTTGCTGAAGGCGTCAAATATGGAATAAGAGGCCATTATCTCAGAAAAGGTGAAGAATATCCTGCCCCGGATGAATGGGGTGCCATATCTGCCTGGGCGTGGGGTCTGAGCAGGGCGATGGATTACCTGGAGACTGACCCTCAGGTTGACTCGAAAAAGGTTGCCCTTTTTGGCATCTCCCGTCTGGGAAAAACTGTCTTATGGGCAGGTGCTCATGATACAAGGTTCGGCATGGTGATTGCAAGCTGTTCAGGGGAAGGCGGAGCTGCCTTGTCCAGGCGCCTGTTTGGAGAAACCATCGACCATATGACGCATCCCACAAGATACTTTTATCAGTTTGCAGGCAACTGGAGAAACTTCAGCGCTGATCCGTCTGCATCGCCGGTCGACGCACACATGCTTATCTCCCTGATGGCACCGCGTCCTCTTCTCCTTCAGACAGGTGATTCAGACCTCTGGTCAGATCCAAAAGGGGAGTTTCTGGCGGCTGTTGCAGCAGCTCCGGTTTATAAACTTTTGGGAAAAAAGCCTCTCGAAACAAGCACTTTTCCGCCTCCGGGGGTACCTTTACTCAATGATTTAGGTTACTTTATGCATGCCGGCGGTCACGGTGCCCTTCCTTCCGATTTCGATGTATTCCTTAAGTTTATGAAGATGCACTTTTTCAATGATAAATAATCCCGTAACTATATGAATTTCACTTATCTGGATGTCTTAATAATCATCCTTTACCTTGCCGGAATAACCTGGTTCGGCATCAAACTCGCCGGAAAACAGACCAGTACAAAAGATTATTTCCTAGGAGGAAGGAAAATA
>JABUEV010000521.1 GCA_013314865.1 Bacteroidales bacterium
TTTGTACCATCCCTTCAAAGAAGCCGCAATATAGTTGGCATTCAGGATTGCAATCCTCGTAGCCTGTGTTAATCCCTCTGCACCCATCATCAGGATATAAGCATGCGAGATAGCAAGGATATGACTGCTTCCGAATGGTGCTGAGGCCACGGCTGTAATTCCATGGCTTCCGCCGGTTTTTACATGCGGATGAGATGGCAGGAATTCAGCAAGTTTCTCATTGACAAGAACAGGTCCCATTCCCGGTCCGCCTCCTCCATGAGGTATAGCAAATGTCTTATGAAGATTGAGGTGGCAGACATCAGCTCCGATGTGTCCCGGACTTGTGATTCCAACCTGGGCATTCATATTTGCCCCGTCCATGTATACAAGTCCGCCGTTGGCATGGATTATTTCTGCCATTTCAGTAACAGCCGCCTCAAAAACACCATGTGTTGACGGGTATGTTATCATGAAACAGGCAAGGTTTTCTTTGTGTTCCTCAGCTTTCTTCCTCAGGTCTTCAACACTAATGTTACCGTTTTCATCACATTCAACGACCACCACCTTCATGCCTGCCATCACAGCACTTGCAGGATTTGTTCCGTGGGCTGAAGACGGAATCAGGGCAATATTGCGGTTCCCCTCGCCCCTGGTCCTGTGATATTCCCTGATCAGCAGCAATCCGGTGTATTCTCCCGCCGCTCCGGAGTTGGGCTGGAAGGTAATAGCTGTAAAACCGGTTATCTCTTTCAGCGCTTCACCCAGTTCATTCATAAGGGTGTAATAACCTTCAGCCTGATCGCGTGGAACAAAAGGATGAATATTTCCGAATTCAGGCCAGCTCAGGGCAAACATTGATGTCGCGGGATTAAGTTTCATGGTACAGGAACCGAGAGATATCATACTGTGAGTCAGGGAAAAATCCTTACGCTCAAGCATCTTGATATATCTCATCATTTCTGTCTCACTGTGGTACCTGTTGAAGGTGGCTGCCTCAAGAAATGGTGTCTTTCTGCAAAATTCCTCACCTGGACAGTTGCATTCATCCAGCGAGGTCACCATCTCTGCATTTTTCCCTGCGACCCTGGCAAAAACTCCGGCAATCCTGTTGATTTCTTCGATTGTAGTAATTTCGTCAGTGCTTATGCTTACAGTTCCGTCACCCGGGTAGTAGAAATTAAGTTCAGAATTAAGGGCTTCTTTCTCTATTTCATCTATGCTGATGCCTTCATGAGGCAAAATCTTAACAGTGTCAAAGAAGAGTTTGTTTACCTGGATATATCCCAGTTTCTGCAGAAGTCTGCTGAGTGTACATGCTGATCTGTGGATATGAGCGGCGATCCTCTTCAGTCCTTCCGGACCATGATATTGGGCATACATGCCTGACATGGTAGCCAGAAGTGCCTGAGAGGTGCAGATATTTGAGGTTGCCTTCTCGCGTCTGATATGCTGTTCTCTTGTCTGAAGTGCCATTCTCAGGGCATGGTTTCCCTGTGCATCAATTGAAACGCCGATGATTCTTCCGGGCATATTTCTTTTAAGATCATCCCTTGTGGCAAAGAAGCCGGCATGAGGACCTCCGTAACTCATGGGAAGTCCGAACCTCTGGTTTGATCCTACCACTATATCGGCTCCCCATTCTCCGGGAGGCGTCAGAATTGCAAGGCTCATCAGGTCAGCTGCAACCCCGACCAGCAATCCTGATTTATGAGCACGGTCAGTAAAATCCCTGTAATCCCTTATTTTACCTGATGCAGATGGATATTGAATAAGTGCCCCGAAAAAAGAATTGTCAAATGCCGCCTCAGAATAATCTCCCTTAACGAGTTCAATACCCAATGGCTTTGATCTTGTTTCTACTACATCAAGAGTTTGCAGAAAGATGTCATTGTCAACAAAAAACCTGTTTGCTCCGTTTTTTACAGCTTCCCGCGACCTGGCATTGAACATCATTATCATAGCCTCTGCGGCAGCAGTTGCCTCATCCAGCAAAGAGGCATTCGCAATCTGCATTCCCGTAAGATCAATTACCATTGTCTGAAAATTCAGCAGTGCCTCGAGACGCCCCTGTGATATTTCAGCCTGGTAAGGGGTATACGAAGTGTACCATGAAGGATTCTCAAGTACATTCCTCACGACTACCGATAATTGAGCCACACCATAATAACCCTGTCCGATAAAAGAGCGGTACAGCTTATTTTTGGTACCAATTTTTCTCAGGTGGTTCAGGTACTCAGTCTCGCTCATGGCTTCAGGAATTCTTAGAGGATTCTTCAGTCTGATGGATTCAGGCACTGTTTTGTCAATAAGTTCCTCAAGTGTATTGACTCCAACTACCCTTAGCATTTCTGGAATTTCATGCTCCCTCGGACCGATATGACGGTTAGAAAATTTATCTGTCGGCATAGTTATTTTTTCTTGATAAACA
>JABUEV010000522.1 GCA_013314865.1 Bacteroidales bacterium
GGAATTTTACTCTTAAGACAGATATGACCCCTAAGAATTATCCAAATACCACTTTAAGTGAAAGTTCGACGTGGACTTACAACTGGGTGTGGGAGAATATGTTAACATTCAGTAGAGTTTTCGGGGACCATAATATAACTGCGATGGGGGCATATACCTCGGAATATTCAAAATTACACAGTATGGGGGGCTCAGGTACAACCATACAAACAGAGACAAATGATGTTCTTTCCAAGACAGAAACAGGATTTACCGTAAACGGAAATGAATCAGAAACTTCCAGGATATCAATGCTTGGCCGTTTAATGTACATTTTCAAGGGCAAATACATGTTAACCGCCAATGTGAGGCGTGACGGGTCATCAAAATTCGGCCCCGGCAACAAATGGGGAACCTTTCCTTCGGCATCCCTGGCCTGGAGAATAAGCGATGAATCATTTATGTCAGGAATCAGTGCCATTAACAATCTTAAACTGAGAACCAGCTATGGTATTGTTGGTAATGATGCGCCCGTAGGAGCTTACTCATATGTAAGCGGGTTGTCATCAGGTCTCGATTATGTTTTCAATGACACAAAATATTCCGGGGTTTCAGTAACCAGTTTCAATAACCCGAGCCTAACATGGGAAACAGTAAAGCAGTTTGATGTAGGATTTGATACCGGACTTTTCAAAGGTGCTCTTGAAGCAACAGCTGATTATTTTGACAAGCGCACAATCGATATGATAATTCCTGTTCCGCTTCCTCCTTCAAGCGGGTCTTCAGGGTCCATTTATAAGAATGTCGGTGAAATCCTGAACAGAGGATTTGAGTTCTCTGCAACTTTCCGTAAAAATATCGGAGGACTGGATCTGACACTTACCGGAAACCTCACCACCCTGCACAACGAAATTCTAAGTCTTGGCGGTACTGCTCCCTGGGATGCAGGGGCAACGGAACCGGGTAATGCTTCAAGGATAGCAGAAGGTCAGCCTGTGGGTGCATTTTACGGTTATAAAATGCTTGACGTTTTTGACAACCAGGCAGCCATTGATTCCTATACAAAGAACGGAAACCTGATTCAGCCTAATGCCAAACCGGGAGACATTAAATGGGCGGATCTTAATGACGATGGCCAGATTACCACAGCTGATCGTTATTTTATGGGAAGCCCCATTCCTAAAATAACCTACAGTTTTTCCGGCAATTTTGCTTACAAGGGCATTGATCTTTCGTTGTTTTTCCAGGGTATTTCCGGCAATGATATATTTGCCGAACTGGTAATGTGGACAGAGGGGATGCATAATAATTTCAATTGCGGTACAGCTGCTCTCAACAGATGGACGCCGACAAATACAACCTCAAACATTCCGAGAGCTGTCAGAAATGATCCTAACGGAAATATCACAAAAGTATCTGACAGATATCTTAAAGATGGTTCTTATCTGAGGTTAAAGAATGCATCTCTTGGTTACAACCTGCCCAGAAGCATAACAGACAAGATGCAGATTAACGGCATCAGGTTATATCTTACTGGCCGGAATCTTCTGACCTTCACAAAATACCCCTTCTATGATCCCGAAATAGGGTCCTTCGCCGTGGGATCCGGAGGTACTGCAAATACATCCAGGGGTATTGACAATGGGTATTATCCGCAGGCACGTACCTTAATAATGGGAATTCAGATTGATTTTTAATAATAAATACTGTGATTATGAAAACTAAAATAATAATTCTCATAACAGGACTTTTATTTTTCATCTCCTGCAGTGAAGATTTCATAACTAGAGATTTTGACAAATCAAGATATGTCCCCGGTACCTTCTATAATACAAAAGATCATGCAATGCAGGCTCTGAATGCCGCTTATTCGACTCTTAACGGATGGGCAAACGGATATACATGGTTTGTTGGAATAATGCATTTTGTGCTCGGTGACGACCTTTATGAAACTGGCTATGCAGCCGGATTTACTCCATGGGGTCCCATCAGCAACTTTGACATCCAGGCAAATCAAAGTGCGGTCAGTGATGTATGGAATAATTACTATTACAATATTCTCATCTGCAACAATGCAATAGAGGAAATGCCAGCCGCACAGAAAACTGCCAACGACCCGGCCTTTACTGAGGATATGTTAAAATTAATGATGGGGCAGGCCTATTTCCTGAGAGCGTTTTATTACTATAATCTTGCTCAGTACTTCGGCGATGATAAAATTGTAATAAGAAGGACTAAGCCAAAAACAGAAGAAGAATTTTATCAGAGTCCGGCTCCTCCAGACAGTGTGTTTGCCTTCATTGAATCGGACCTGAAAAAGGCGCAAAATTTGCTCACAGCAGGGCTTAATACAACACCGGGATATGAAAAAGGCAGGGTGACTCGAGGTGCAGCGGCAGCTCTCCTGGGCAAGTTTTATATTAAA
>JABUEV010000523.1 GCA_013314865.1 Bacteroidales bacterium
TGTCACAGGAAACAGTAACTGACTCAGCAGTCAGGCGTCTTCTTTTCGAAGCAGGTGATGACATTGATGATCTTATGATGTTGTGTGAGGCTGATATCACATCCAAAAACGAGGAGAGAAAATCTCAGCACCTGAAGAATTTTGCTCTCGTAAGAAAAAAGCTTAAAGAGATTGAAGAAAAGGACGCAATAAGAAATTTTCAGCCTCCTGTAGACGGGAACGAAATAATTAAAGCCTTCGGGATAAAGCCCGGAAAAGAGGTTGGCATAATAAAAACCTATATACGTGAAGCCATCCTCGACGGTCTAATCCCTAATGAACATGAAGCTGCCCGCAGACTGATGCTTGAAAAAGGCAAAGAACTTGGTCTGAAGCCTGCTGAAGAATCTGTTACCTCTTCTGAAGGTCGAGAAGCACAGGCAGATGATCACTAAAACCGCCCCGGTATCTGTAACCTCTGTATGTGGAAAAAGGAGAATATCCAGGAAACGACGGATCTTTGACAAGAAGAAAATCAGGACTGAAAATTCTGAACATCGGTTTTGAGGTATATAGACCGTTCGGAGATTTCAAAAGCCATTCGGAAACCATTATCTGGTCAAACATTTCCCATATCCCGTTATACCTGTAAGTGCCTTTAAAAGATGATGAATGGTCTGCGGCCAGATTGATAATATTCCCCGAAACCAAGCCCGAACTGGTTTCAGTCATTCCACAGATTAATTTTATCGCACGGTCATCAGGATTGCAGTTAAAATCACCTGCAATAATTATCTTCACCCGTGAATCAGCCTCACGCTGTAATGAGTCGACTATTTCTCTTACCATTTGGGATAACGACAATCTGAGTTCCTCATTTGCAAGCACTCCTCCCCTTCTGGATGGCCAGTGGTTAACAAGAAAATGTAGTGTGTCGGTGTCGGCCCTGAACCATGCATGCAGAACGGAACGGGTCGAAAAATTAACTGTGTCAGCTTTTGAAGGTATCCTGTAATTATAACCCAGGAGATGTATTACTTGTTTCCGGTAAATCATGCATACATCGATACCTCGCTCATCAGGTGAATCTTCATGAATAATCCCCCAGTCAAACCTTGAAAGTGGAGTTTTATTTATCAGGTCCTCGACTACCCTGCGGTTTTCAACCTCGCAAAATGAAACTAAAGCAGGAGGGGTCCATTCACCTGCTGCAGTAATAACTTTGTATAAAGAATTCAGCTTCCCTGAATAACGGGAGAAATTCCACCTTCGCAAGCCTGAAGGTAAGAACTCCTCATCATTTGTCAGGGTATCGTCATAAATATCGAAGAGGTTCTCTGTATTATAAAACATGAATCGCAGGATCGGTTCCTGGCCAAAAAAGGCATCTAACTGAAGTATGGTCAGAACCGCAGTAATAAATGTCCTGTATATCCAAATCTTAAAATGCGTTAATCCATCTGTACCTGCGTGCACTCTCACCAAATTTAAGAGCAATCGTCAATTCATGGGTGCCTGAATTGTGTTTCCTCAAGTCAGTCAGCGTAACATCAAAAGCATATGCAAAATAAAACCTGTCATACCTGAGTCCTATCATAGGTATTATTGCATCATTGGTCCTGTACGAAACACCGGCCCAATAATCATTCTTATAATAGAGTCTTGATGTAATATCAAGCTGTACAGCTGACAAAAGAAGGTCAGAGGTTTTAATGAATGCAGAAGGTTCTATCATCCAGTTGGCTGACAATGGTATTTTTACACCTCCTGTGATAAAATAATGGCCCAGTTCAGAACTGTGGTTATCCGCACCGCTGTTGGACAGTATGACTGAACCGCGCAGGAGGTTTGTCATAGCGAATCCCACGTAATAGTCTGCTGTGGTGTAATTCACCCCAAAATTAAAATCAGGGATAAAGACTGACCGGTCATAATTCAGCAGGTAAGGATCATCCTGATCATAAATCAGTCCGTCAGTATTAATAGCCATCTGGTAAAATATGAATGCAAGTCCGAAAGAGAGGTTATTCTGGTATCCTTTTCTTATCTTCATCGGAATATGGTAGGCATAAGCAGCCTGAAGGCCTGTTCTGCGCACTATACCATTAACATCATTAAAAAGATATCCGCCCAGGCCAACCCTGCCGCCCTTTGTTGGTCTTACGATTTTTTTCCTGACGGAAGTAGACTTGGAGATATAACTGTCGTTCAGTATCCTTGTCTGAAAGCTGAGAGCATAAGTACTTGGAGATTGGGCCAGTCCGACCCATTGTTCTCTCGCGGTAAGGTTCACTGAAGTATAAACATCACTGCCTGCCAGGGACGGGTTGATCAGGAAACCGTTCATGATATACTGGCTGTACATGGGTACCTGCTGACTGTCTGCTATTCCGGAGACCAACATCAGGATCAATGCAGT
>JABUEV010000524.1 GCA_013314865.1 Bacteroidales bacterium
TTATTTTTACCGGTCCGGCTGAAGCGGTAAGGGTGGAAATGTGATCTATTATCCAGCCGTTTTTATCTGCGGAAAAAATGTAAAGAGTATTTTCTGTCAGAACGGTATTTCCCTTATTGTCTTTCCATTCTGAAACCACACCGAGTGTGCCTTTTTTCTTTCCGCTTTCAGCCCTGTCGATTTTCTGGACCACAATATGGCCATAAGCATCCTTTTTGTCAGGAGGTATTGCAGAGGAATTATTCCAGAAGTCAAGGCCGTTTACATTTCCATGGTTAAACCAGAGTCCGATCTGATGAGGGTGGTCCACCCTTTCACCCTTTCTGGGTTCAAGCGGGAAACCTCTTGTAACAACTGACCCGTCGGGGGCATTGACAGGAAAAAGAAAAGGTTTCTCAAGGTTTGAAGGGTACTGGTATGATGTAAAGAATGAACCGTTGATATAGACATCGACTTTTTGTTTATCGTCCTGTCTTACAAGTTTAACTCCCTTTTCTTTTTTCTCCTGGCAGATGCAGATGTTTCCGGCTGTTGTCAGAAAGATTCCTGTGGTAAGGAGAATCTTCAGCCACCTGAATGATAATTCCGGTTTATTCATATCTGATAAATTATAAATTGTTACTTAGTACTGGAACACTTTGCCTCCTGCGAGGACTTCCTGGGTAGCTTCGTCGAAAGTTGCCTTTTCTCCTGTTCTGAGAGCTGCCGTACACATAATATTTGCAATGGAATGGTTATAACCGGCCACTACATCGGCATTGGGTTTCTTGCGGTCTCTGACGCACTCCATCCAGTTTCTCATGTGTGCAGTGGTCATCGGGTCACCACCGGTATCAGCTGCTGTTTCAACCTTAAGCCCGGGCAATTCGAATGGTTCCAGAAGATTTGCTTTCATGTTCATTGCTTTGGCATCTCTTTCCTCGAGTCCGCCTTCGGGAGTGATCTTGTTTGTATCAAGGTTCAGCATTCCTCCGTTTGAAAAATATAGTTCCTTGACTCCTCCTGCCGAGTTGGTGAATCTTGAAGAATACACAACCTGGAATCCAAGGTCAGGATTATTTGGGTCACCGTAATCGAAGACAGCGGTCATGGTATCGTAATTTGTACGGCCATCTTTCCACAGATAGATACCTCCGTTTGCTGCCACACTGCGGGGATGCGCAAGTTTTGTAAACCAGTGCACGGTATCTATCTGGTGAGCCATCCACTGTCCCGGTATTCCTGAGGAATAAGGCCAGAAAAGCCTGAATTCAAGATATTTACGGGCGTCAAACGGGGCTGGCGGACGGTTCATCTGGTATCTCTTCCAGTCGGTATCCGCTTCTTTCAGCTGAGGCACAACATTGGGTCTCCTCCATCTTCCCGGCTGGTTGACATTCCATGTCATCTCCACCATAACTATCTTCCCGAACTTCCCTGAATTGATATATTCATTAGCCGCAATATAGTTTTCAGCGCTTCGGCGTTGTGATCCTATCTGGACTATTTTGCCTGTTTTCTGTACAGCTTTCAGTGCGACACGGGCATCAGCCATCGTCTCGGCAAAAGGTTTTTCAACGTATGCATCTCGTCCTGCCTCAACAGCCTCCGCACAGTGAAGAGCATGCTGAAAGTCGGCAGTGCTTATTATAACAGCATCAGTGTCCTTTCCTTCATAAAGCTCCTCATTGTTCCTTGCAAGCCTGAGATTGATCCCTTTTGACTTGTAGAAGGCGTCAGCTTCTTCACGGCGAAGACGCCAGATATCTGAAAGTGCAGTAAATTCAAAATTCAGTTCCCTGGCAAGAGCAAGAAATGATGGAGACAAAGATCCTTTAAAACGGTCGGAGTACCCGACTATTCCAACACGAATCCTGTCGTTTGCCCCAAGGATCCTCGAATAACTCCTGGCTGTAAATGTAATGCCTGCAGTACCAAGTGCTGCCTTCTGAATAAATTCTCTTCTGGTTGTCATAATGTAGATATTTTAAGTTATTTTGTTCAAACCATTATTGAAGTAGTAAAAATAATTAAATAGAAGTTAATCAGTAGAATCAGCGGGGATTTTTTATGCCTGATTTTAAAACCAAAAAATTGAATCTGAGTATATGAAACGGATCATGGTAGACATGGATGGTGTACTTGCGGACGTTTACAGCCGGTTTTATGAACTTCACGAGCAACAGACCGGTCAGCGCATTGATGAAAAAGAGATTGCAGGCCTTCTCGAAGCTGAGGCTTTTCCCGATCAGCTGGCGTGGGTGAGATCTCCCGGCTTTTTCAGGACAGTCCCTGTCATGCCGGGCAGTCAGGAATCTCTCAGGCGCATTAATGAAAAATATGACGTTATAGTGGTTTCACTTGCGACAGAATTTCCTACAAGCCTTATTGACAAACAGTTATGGCTTAACGACA
>JABUEV010000525.1 GCA_013314865.1 Bacteroidales bacterium
TATTAAACAGTAGAATGAAGAATGCAGAAATATATGTTTTTTTCATTTAGTTGATATTTACAGGCATTTATGGCCAATTTAGCTGAGTAACTAATTAGGTTTGCTTATACTTCACCTCATACACTTTACCTTCAATTACACACTCTCTTTTCTGAGGGTCGGTAACAGTGTATTGAATTATAAGCGGTTTCTCTTTCTTGAAGTTTTTGTTTTCAATTTCTGCCACAGCCCATGATAAGCCGCTCCAGATCTGTTTATCGTAATTTATTTTTAAAGGGATCTGCCTTTTATCCTGAAAGACATTAATGCTGAGAAGATTTCCCATGGAAACTCCATCAGGTGGTGATCCGCCTGATATTCTCAGCGGACGGCCTTCAGTTGTTTTTTGGCTGAAGATAATTCTAAGGTCATTTTTACTAGTGTAGTTTACAGTTATTGTTGCTCTATTTTGAGCAGGTAGTTTTACATCCACTTCCAGAGGAGTGATTTCTTCAGGAATGACTACATCGTTCTGAATGCCCAGAAAGTAACTCCTATCAGCATATTTGCCGGTTCCGACAAGAGCCATCTGCTCAGGACCAAGGGTGATGGAATTTTCAGTTAAAACCGGTGAATAACCATTATCACAGAACATAAGGAGTTTTTCCTTGAACTCAGTTTGTGGCATTTCGATAGTTTTAAATTTCTGAGAAGGGTTTACAAAAGTAAGCAGGGTCCCGGCATTATTTTCGGCTACAAATCCATAAGGATTTCCTGTGCCGGGAATATTGCCAAAGCATGAGAACTGGCCGAATTGCTGAAGATCATAATACATATTTTGAATTTTAGCAAACCATTTTGCATCATCTTCATCCAGCAAGTCAAGGTTCCCGTAATAAGTGTTCATCCAACCTCCTCTGGCGGCAGAAAGCAGAAGCATACCTTTCCATGCCTGCTTTTTACGGTAGTAGCAGGTTCCTGTGGTTCCGATCATAAAGGCAGTATTGTCTATTCTTTTCATAGGAACACCGTTGAAAGTATATTGTCGCACCATGTGGTCACTGTAAATATCTTTTGCTCTCCAGAAGTTATGGCATGGCACATCAGCGGGACGCGGGTCTCCGCAATACAGGGAATCAAAAACTTCAAGCCATTTAAGCTTTACTGTTTTTTTGAATTCAGGAAAGGTATCAGCTGAATCGCCTCCGTATCCATTGTATGCCAGGAGTACCACATCCGGGTTTTTGTGCCTGAACTCCTTCAGTGCGTCAAACCAGGCATCTTCGTTCTTCTGTATCAGTTCATCAGGAGTGTACAGTTTTCTGGTGACGGATGTGGCCGCTGTAAAATCTGCAAAATCGAACTTAAACATCTGTATTCCGCGATCAACCCACATCTGCATAGTGTCGATATGATATTTCAGGAAATCTCCATAATGCAGACTCATCACAAGGTCGAGCCGCCCTCCGGCCGAATCCTTCCATTCAGGTCTGGCAAGCATCCAGGGATCGGTGGTCCAGCCAGTTATATTGGTAGTGATCCATAAACCCGGTTTTATGCCGTTCTCCTTGCAAGCCAGCAACCAGCGGTCAGGGCCGTTGGGCCAGTATTCTTTCCTGAATTTCCTGAATCCTTCATGTTTATCAAACCAGAACATGTCAAGGAGGAAATAATCGAATTTGACCCCATGGTTTTTCAGAAAAAGAAGAGCCTCAAATTGTTTCATGGCAAGTTCTTCTGTCAGGGGCACATTATCAGACAATTCATCATGGGAAGCCCAGGTAATGTAAACTGAAACAGGTTTTTTTAGTCCGGCTGTATTGGAAATACTTGAAGGTAAGACACCCCCAAAGTTACCAGAAGCAATTGAGCCTAAGCTGCCTGCGGCAACAAGTCTTAATAATTCACGTCGTTTCATGATGGTTTTCTTGGAAAAGAATCAAATTAAAACATTGATAAGATATATGTTTTGTTTTAATTTTCAAAGTTGTTTTCTTATCCCCAGCCGACAGAAACATGATCAGCCATAGCAAACCCATCTTCATCAATCAGTGCTTCCTTCATTCCAACCTTTACTTCTTGTTGTTCATCAACATAGGGATGTGGGAATAATCTGTAACATCCTCAATGCAAACTTGCTTCAGTAACAGGTGGCTACTGGTTCCTGATGACGCCAGGATCTTTTGGCTGAAATTTATCACGAGACCGTAAATTGGCTAAGGATGAATATTTTTGCATCGCTATCTACTCGATTCACATTTCCCGGCAATATAAACTTTCCATTCAGGCCTTTGGTTTATTTAACCGTAAAGCATTGAATAACCTTACCATGATTTTTTCAGAACCTGAATGAATTTCAAAACAAATTGACAATTTTCTTATAAAAAGAATTGTGAAAATTCTTTTCCTTTAAC
>JABUEV010000526.1 GCA_013314865.1 Bacteroidales bacterium
ACATGAGAGGTAGTCTTGGCGGGACATATTTTTACAGTAAAGGGGAGTTCCGCAAGGTAAATCTCAAGACGGAGGAAATGAAGAACAGCGCGGTATATCCCCGGTGGCACCCTTCAGGGCACTTTGTGGCCTTTTCTTCCAACAAGATCGTACAGCAGTTTCATTCAGCCAATCCAAACAGGATAGAGGTCAGCGACCTTGAATCATCACTGGTATTATATGATGTAGTCAAAAATGAGATGTCGGATCTGAAGCCCGAAGGATGGGAAGAAAGCATGGACACTTATCCTGAATGGTCGCCGGATGGAAATTATCTGTACTTCTGCAGGGCAAAAAAGGCAGGAGAGGTATTTGTTTACAGTGATGTCCATTATAACCTCTTCCGTGCTCCTTTCGATCAGGCAACAGGAAAGACCGGCAGGCCTGAGCTGATTTTTGATGCATCAAAAGCCGGCAAAAGCATTTCCTTCCCGAGAATTTCCCCCGACGGAAAATATCTTGCCGTTACCCTTCACGATTACGGCTGTTTCCCTATCTGGCACCATGAGGCAGACATTTATCTGATTAATTTATCCACCCTGGATACATTGAATTTACAGTTAAACAGTGATTATTCCGACAGCTATCATTCCTGGTCGTCAAACAGCCGGTGGATGGCATTCAGTTCAAGACGGTCCGACGGATTAACGACAAGGATTTATATTTCGGAAATTAACAGTGACGGGAGTTCTTCAAAGCCATTCAGTGTTCCTCAGCAGGATCCCGAGTTCTACGACAGGTTTCTGAAAAGTTACAACGTACCTGAACTTTCCACCCTCAGAATCAAGGTTAAACCCGGAAAAATGAGAAAGATTGCAAAAGGAAAGGCAATCCAGGCCGGCTGGTCGGAATAAATATAAGGGAATCTGCAGAGAAATGAAATCATCAAAAGAACAAAAAGCCGGAAAATTATTCTCCTTTTCTCCATACCTGCTTTTCTTTCTGGCCTCTTTTATATTTTTTGGCTTTGTTGCTGAATACATCTGCTTTTATCACGAAAAATCATCCTTATTTGTATTTTCCGGCGATTTCCTCAGAGAAAATTCCCGGCAACCCGGTGCTCTGTTATTGTATTTTGCAAAGTTCCTGTCATCATTCTATTACTATTCAATAACAGGAGCACTGATTATTTCTGCAATGCTCTGCCTGACAGTCTATTTTGCGTCTGAAACAGTTTTTCTAGTGTCGGGAAAAAGAGATATGTTATTCCCTGTAATAATAGGATTAGTGTTGTTCTTTCTTCAGACCAACTATCAGTATATGCATTATAACACGCTGGGGGTTATGCTCCAGCTTGCGTTCTTCAGTCTTACTGTCAGGCACCTGAAGGGATGGCTTCCGGTGTTACTGCTTCCTTTATGGTATTACATTACAGGGGGGTTCACCTGGATATTTCTCTTTCTTTTTGCTTTCTACCTCATTACCGTTTCGTTTAAAGAAGCATTTATAAAGACCATAGCGGCCGGACTCCTTTATTTTTTGATCATCTTCATCTTAAAGGAATTTTTCCTTTTCCAGACAGTCAGGAACCTCATGCTTTATCCGATGTCAAACGGCTCAACCGCAATGCAGTATAAAATCTTTCATCCATTGCTTGTCTTAATTATTCTGACGCCGGTGTTATCGAAATTTTTGCTTCCGCTGTCAAATAAAATCAGCATGCAAAGAGCTATCTGGAATTTATCCGGAACTATTCTGTTGGCTCTTATTCTCAGTCTGATAATGGTTTTCAGGTTTGAGTCAAAATACAAGCACTATTTCCATGCTGAAAAACTCTTTTATGAAGAAAAATATGAAGAGCTGATTTCCTATAATGTCCGGAAAAAATCAGCCAATATACTCACCAGTTACCTTAACAATATAGCTCTTTGTGAAACCGGTCAGTTAAATGACCGTCTATTTTATTTTCCTCAGAGTCCCGACGGGCAGACACTCTTTCTGAAGTGGGAGCAGAATCTGGCTGGAGAAATTCTCAGGCGGGGTGCATATTTCTACTACACTGTAGGTATGATCAACGAGGCGCAAAGATGGGCATTTGAAAACATGGTCATACGGGGACATACCCCGGAAGGACTGAAGATGCTTATAAGGACAGAGCTTATCAATGGTAATTATAAAAGAGCAGCAAAATATATCAGTCTGCTTAAAAGAACTCTTTTTTACCGGAAGGAAGCCATGACATACGAGCGTCTTCTTTCAGACGAAGCAGTTGATTCACACCCTGTTCTGGGTGTTAAAAGGAAGGAAAAAATAACTCATGATTTCTTTTCAATAACAGATGATCCTTTCATAAATATTGAGTACGCCCTTGCTCTCGACACGATTAACAGGA
>JABUEV010000527.1 GCA_013314865.1 Bacteroidales bacterium
TAAAGGTTTGTACTACAGGTATTCAAAAAAAGAACAGTACCTTTTTTCGTTTTTCCTAATGGGAATTATGATCTTCTTCATCTGTTCTATCCTGAAAACTGTTGATATCCAGTTAGGCATGGCTCTTGGTCTGTTTGCCATTTTTGCCATCTTGAGGTTCAGGACAGTGAATTTCTCTGTTAAGGAAATGACTTATATTTTTACAATTATCGGAATAGCACTTATCAATTCACAGGCAAATGTTCCGCCCCCGATACTCGGTGCAATCTCTATTAATACAATAATTCTGGTATCAGTATATGTCCTGGAAAGATACCTCCAGCGAAAAGTATTGTCATCCCACACCCTCATTTATTACAAAACTGATCTTCTGAAACCGGATATGTACAAGGAGCTCCTTCAGGATATTTCTTCACAAACCGGTTTTAAAGTCGAAAAAGTAGTGATCCGGAAAGTGGATACCGGAAAGGGAAATGCTGAAATTGAAATATTTTACAGAGATAAACCATGATTGCGGTTTGACCCTGGACTGACAACAATCTGATAAATTCGTGTATTTTTTTTACCTTTGCTGTTTATCATATAATGAATGAAATACGACATAAAAGAGGGTGTAAGGGGTTTGATTTTTGATCTTGACGGAACTCTGGCTGACACAATGCCGTACCACTTCAGGGCATGGCAGAAAGCCTGCAAAAAATACGGAGCCCATATAGATAACAGCTTTCTCAGGAAACATACCGGCAGTCCGGGATGGATCATCGCCGCGGAAATAATAAAGAATTGCGGCCTCAATGGAAATGTTTCTGCTGTTCAGATAATGGAGGAGAAACTTATTGAATTCTATCGGCTACAGCATTACATCAAACCCATTGAACCAGTGACCGATATCGTAAAAAAGTATTATGGAAAACTTCCTATGGCAATAGGAACAGGAGGGCACAGAGAAGCCGTGGAACGCACTCTCGAAATTACCGACCTCCGGAAATACTTCGATATTATTGTCACTGCCAATGATGTGAACTCATTTAAACCCAGTCCGGAGACATTCCTGAGGTGTGCAGAACTAATGAATGTTAAACCTGAATATATTGAGGTATTTGAGGATTCAGAGCTTGGAATAGAAGCTGCCTTAAATGCCGGAATGATTGCTACTGATGTCAGGTCATGGTATGACTCAAACTGGTGAGGCAAGGTTGAATGTTGAATGGTTAATGGTTGAATGGTTAATGGTTGAAAGGTTGATAGGTTGAAAAGGGGTGCAAAAATAAAAGCTCTGCCGATGCTTGCTGCATGGTGTGTGATTTTTGTTCACAGCATAATACCTCATTACCATATTGAAGATTGCCATGCCGGTCAGCATCAAATAGTTCACAGGACAGATATTTCCGTTAGCAATACGCCAGGCCTTAAATCTGAATCTTCCCACCACGGGAAAACAGTCTGCCATTTTTCGGGTCTTATCTTTCATAATTTACAAGCCGACACCCTTTTTTACCCTGGCAACAATGAAAACATCTTTTTAGTGCCCGATACTCAAAAAACTTACTTTACAGAAAAATCCTCGCAATTCATCCCTGATACAGGGCAGTGCACAAATTCGCTCAGGGCCCCTCCTGCTTCCTGATAATAAAACATTATTCAGGTTATTCCATATTTTTTTTAACACCATAATCTTTTAAGATGAAAAAGATACTATTTCTGTTTGCTTTTGCATCATTTCTGCTGTATCCCGCCTGCAACAACGGGAAAAATCAGATAGCAGATGAGCATGATCATGAAAATCAGGCAATTGATGAGAGTGTGTCAGCAAGTGAAGGCACTGAAGGCACTGAAGACACTGAAGGCCCGGAACATACAATAATTACACTAAAGAGACAGCCTTTTCATAAAATTATCAGGACAAGCGGCAGAATTATTGCTGACAGCAGGGAAATTGAAATTATTACTTCCAAATCAGCCGGCATTGTAAGATTCAGCATGAATTCCTTCTTCCCGGGTGTTAAGGTATCAGGAGGTCAGCAACTCTTTACCATTTCAGGTGGTCAGCTTGCGGATGATAATATTGAAGTCCGCTTCCGCCAGGTAACAGCAGACCTTGCCAGAGCCAAAGCGAATTTTGAAAGAGCAGAAAAACTTATTTCCGAAAAAATAATTACTCAGGAACATTATCTCTCTGTAAAAAATGAATATGAGAAAATCTCTGAAGAATACAGCAACCTCAGTCAGAATGCCGGCAAATCTGGATCTGTAATTTCTTCACCGGTAAATGGTTATATCAGGGAAGTTTTTGTGACCGAAGGTGAAAGAGTATCTTCCGGTCAGGCACTGGCGTCTGTGATATCAGGAAGAAGGCTCGTTC
>JABUEV010000528.1 GCA_013314865.1 Bacteroidales bacterium
AAGAAAAGGTGTAATAAAGACGCTTATTATCTCTGTACTGCTCCTCTGGTTCATGGTTTTTATACTGGTTCCCGGAGTGATTAAGGTTGCCGGATGGTTTGAACTTCTATTCGTAAATATTTTTGGTCTGCCTTATAATTCAGGGCTCCTGTTTTTCGTGGCAGGACTTGCCGGAATATTGGTTTATCTGATAAGGTACTCGGTCAGAAAGGAGAAGGTTGTGATGAACTATATTGTTACAGCCATTACAGTAATAATGATCGGTTACTCATCATATGCCATGATAATGATCAGGTCATCGGCAAGACCGCCAATGAACCAGAACAATCCTTCAGACATTTTTTCGCTTTCATATTATATTAATATGGAGCAGTACGGCAGTTCTCCGAAAATATACGGCAATTTTTACAGTGCACCGGTTGTAGGGGTAAAAAATGTCATCTCAGGATACAATAAGGTTGATGGCAAATACAAACCTTATTACAGACCTGAATACAAGTACAACAAAAACTTCATGACAATATTTCCACGTATGTACAGCTCTGAACCTGAGCATGAGGAGGCATACGTTTACTGGGGCAAGGTTACGGGAAGAAAATACTCACTCGGATCAGGAACAGGAAAGGAAACAATAGTCTGTCCGACCTTTATTGAAAATTTGCGCTATTTCTTCAGGTACCAGCTTGGTTATATGTATCTGAGATATTTTATGTGGAATTTTGCAGGCCGTCAGAATGATTTGCAGGGCAACGGTAATAATCTTCACGGCAACTGGATAAGCGGGATAAAATTCATAGATGATGCCCGCCTCGGGAACCAGGATAATATTCCGGCTGATCTCAAATCAAATCCGGGGCGCAACAGGTATTTTTTCCTTCCGTTGCTCATCGGCATTGCCGGAATGTTTTGGCAGTTAAAGAACGACCGGAACGGATTCTGGCTCATTCTTGCATTATTTTTCATGACCGGAATTGCCATAATCTTTTATCTCAACCAGTATCCTAATCAGCCAAGAGAGAGGGATTATGCCTATGCAGGCTCATTTTATGCGTTTTCTATCTGGATAGGAATGGGATTTATGATGCTGTACCGGAATTTCAGAAAATACCTGAACAGGTGGATGTCGTCAATCACTGCTTTCCTGCTTCTCTTTCTGACCGGACCATTACTATTGGCAGTTCAAAATTGGGATGATCATGACAGATCGGGCAGATATACAGCAAGAGATATAGGAGCAAACTATCTTAAATCGTGCGCTCCAAACAGCATACTTTTCACCTACGGCGACAATGATTCATTTCCGGTCTGGTATGTTCAGGATGTTGAAGGGGTGCGCACCGATATCCGGGTTGCTAACCTTAGCTATATACAGGCAGGGTGGTACATTGATATGATGCGCCAGAAGGCTTTTGATTCAGATCCGATGCCTTTGAGTCTTCCGCAAGAAAAATATCTTGACGGCGTCAGAGTTCAACTGCCTGTAGTCGAAAGAGTTGACAAGCCTGTTGAGATAAGCCAGATAGTCCAGTTTGCAAGTCAGGATGACAGAAAATTCATGATCGATCTGACCGGACAGGGCGATTGGGTTAATTTCATTCCTGCACGGAAATTCATAATTAATGTTGATTCAGCAAAAGTTGTTGCAAATGGAACTGTAAAAGAGTACTTCCGCGACAGTATAGTATCTCCTATGATATGGGAGTACACTGATAATGACGCATTCAAGGGAGATCTTGCCATTATGGATCTGCTGGCTACCAGCAACTGGGAACGCCCTCTTTATTTTTCAACCACTGTGCCTTCAAGCCAGTATAAAGGCCTTGAAAAATATTTTGTCCAGGAAGGAATGGCATACAGAATTGTTCCGATAAAAACAGGCACCCCTGAACCCGGTGAATACGGCATCATTGACCCTGAGGTGATGTACGACAATATGATGAATAAGTTTGAATGGGGTAATGCGGCCGATCCTGATGTATATCTTGATGAGAATAACAGGAGAATGTTCAGTAATTTCAGGAGGCTTTTCGCAAATCTCGGCAAAGCACTGCTGGTATCGGGCGATACTGTAAGAGCCGTTGAGGCTGTACACAGGGGACTGGAGATTGTACCTCCCTCCAAACTTCCAAACGATTTCTTTTCTGCGGGACTGGCGGAGGTGCTGATCAGAGCAGGGGAGAAGGAAGAAGGTTTAAAAATAATTGATGAAATACTTAAGTATTCCCAGGAATATCTTGAATATGCTGTCAGACAGACAGGGAAAGACACTTACGGACTTGATTATCCTGTTGGCATCAACATGCAGGCGATGCTTGATGTTTACAACATGTCGCTGACACTGAAGATGGATTCTCTTACACA
>JABUEV010000529.1 GCA_013314865.1 Bacteroidales bacterium
AATTGATTCTTCGTTAAATAAGAGAATCCTTTATTAAAATCAAGAAATTTGTATAGAATTGTTTATTTTGTGTTGCCCTTTTGAAAAACCATACCTGACAGACTGCTTCAATACATTTAATGATTAACACAAGACAAGGTATGCTTGTCACATGTTAAGATCTCTTTGATATTCATCATCACTCAAATAAACCAATTTGTTTAAACTCTGAAACACGAAAAACTGCTTTTTCCAATCTCTCATCATTTTGAATAACACTCTCATCACGAATGAATTCTTCGAATTTTAAATATTCATTATTACCAACTGCACTGGGCCTGATTTTTAACATATAGATCAAGTTAAAACAGTTCATAATTGAATTTTGTTTTAAATCAGAAAGACAGATAAGCTGGGTACGGTGTTTTTTGGCGATTTCAAAGAGAGGATTAAGCAGATGCTCAGAAGATATAGGCCCAAAAGGATTATCCATCACCAAGACGCTGGAATCCTTGTCGTCAGCAGCACCGGCTGCTTCCAGGGTACGGGACCGGGTATAAGACATTAAAGCTGAAAGTACAGAGAAGTAGACGACAAACTTCTCCCCGCCGGAGTTTTCAAGCATCGCGTCCTCCCAGGTCTTTAAACCACTATTCTGCATGTTCAGATCGATCTTAAAGACTTTAACCGGAATATTGGCATGACCCAAATAAACATTCAAGAGTTCGCGACTGTTCATTAATTTTGCTATGGTCTTTTTAAGATCGGCCTCACTCTTTTCCTGGCGGGTTTCCTCTCGCACTTTGAGAATACATTCTTCGATATATTCCCTCATCCGGCCCCCTGCGGCCTCACTCGAATCCAGGGAAAGATCAATCTTAAGCATTTGGACAGGCCTGTTCCTTCCTTGCAGGCGCACCTTGGAATGATCCGATATCCATTCGATTTCTTCATAAAACCGCAAACCCTGAAGCAAACACTGTTGAATCATATCTTTTTTGTTCCTCTCCAAATTGGAAAGCTGGCTTTCATGGAGTTTAATCAGTTCTCCGAGTTTTTCCTGATGCAGAGCCATACGTTCATAAAGATAATAATACTCATCATAGTCCATAGCAGTTTTATTCCAAAGCAAGTCAAGCCCTTTAAAAATATTACTGATATTGGCATTTCTTTCCCGGTATTCCGCTTTCAGCTTGTTGTACCGGTTTTTTAGGTTTTCAGCTTTGTTCCGGTTCTCCGATACAAACGTCCGGAAGCTTTCCGTTAATTTTCCGGTTTGAGCCTTGAGATCCGCTTCCGGTTGGAAGCCTTTTTCCGCTTCAACCTTTTCGTCCTTAAGAATGGGAGCAATTTGCTCTATAAGCTTGCTGTATTCACTGATATTACCGGATATTTGCTTAAGCTCCTGCTCCAGACGGTTCTGCTCGGCGGCTAGTTTACGGCGCCGGCCCTGAAAATCCCCTTTGATCTCTTCCGGGCCCAGTGGGGATTCTGTTCCCAGTTTTTTCACTTCTTCCAAAGCGATGCTAAAGGCTTTCTCAGCGGCACTTTCTTTTTGACCCGCTTGAAAAAATCCATTTTGCAGGTTTTTTCCTGCACTCTTAAGCTCTTTGATTTCCAAACGAAGATCCTCGGCTTTCCCCTCATCAAAGATTACATCCTGATAAGCCTCTTCCGCCAAACCAAGTTTATTAAGCTCATTTTCCTTTTTAGCACACTCCACCTGCAATTCTTCCTGGCGTTTTTCCAGGAACTCTATTTCTCCGGTATAATCCTTCTTCAGAGCTTGAAGCCGAGACTCCAGTTCTTCCAGCGTACCTTCGACAATTTCCGCAACCGGGGCTTCCTCATAGAGGGCAAGCTTATTGCGGATCTCCCGGATCTCTCGATTTTTCTCCTTGATGTCTGAAGCGATGTTCTGCAGCTCCTCCTGCACCTTTTCAAGCTTTAAGGCCAGCCCGGCTTTTCGTTCATCCGCCGTGGCAATCGCTTCCCTGACTTCCGCCAGTCTTTTCCGGCAGGCCTGATAGTCCTTTTCCTGTTCGAGCCATGCCTCAAAAAGTTGAACAGCAGCTTCCGCTTTTAGCCGGTCCTCTGTTGTCGTTTTACTTATTTGCTCTAATCCCGGCAAAGCAGTACGCAGACCTTCTCTCGCCAGTTCCAATTGGGATATATGACTCAATATCGATGCAAGCTGCTTTTCAGCGGCCGTTTTCTTTTTCTCCAGGAGATAGCGCTGCTCGGCCGGATAGTTAAACCGCCCGCAGACAGCTTGTTTATCTACAGTATCATTACGCTCTTCTGTATAATGGTCATGCTGCTCCTGAGCTTCCGCTTGCCTTTGTTTTAGTTCTTCTTCTAATTTGCCAAGGCTTTC
>JABUEV010000530.1 GCA_013314865.1 Bacteroidales bacterium
TATCGGATTGTCAGGCACTCTAAGCCTGCCGTCTGACATTACAATTTTTTCCGGTTTCATCACTGTCTGTTTTTTCTGATAAGATTCAGGGCACTTCCAGCCTTAAACCATAATATCTGTTTTTCACTGTATGAGTGATTAACGGTCAATTCTTCAGATGAACCGTCTTCATGATGAAGTATCATTGTTAGGCTTTTTCCGGGAGAAAACCCTTCCAGCCCCACTATGTCAATTTTGTCTTTCTCTTTTATCCTCTCATAATCGTCAGGATTTGAGAATGTAAGAGTTAAAACACCCTGTTTTTTAAGGTTTGTTTCGTGGATTCTGGCAAAAGATTTCACTATGATGGCTTTTACGCCAAGGAACCTTGGCTCCATTGCCGCATGTTCACGTGATGATCCTTCGCCGAAATTGTGCTCTCCGGCAACCACTGATCCTGAAAACTGATCCCGGTAATAACCGGCCACCCTGTGAACCGGTTGATACTCTCGGGTTGCCTGGTTAAGCACAAGATTGGTCTGACCGTTAAAAGAGTTGACTGCGCCCATCATGTAGTTGCCCGAGATGTTTTCAAGGTGTCCTCTATATTTAAGCCACGGACCGGCCATTGAAATATGGTCGGTAGTGCATTTCCCCCTGGCTTTAATAAGAACTGGCAGTCCTTTAAAATCCTTACCGCCCCATTCATCGAAAGGTTTCAGTTTCTGAAGGCGTTCAGATTTTTCCTGAATTTTTATTTCTTGGTCGGGCATGAATTGTGATATAACGCCGGGCCGTATGCTTTTGCGGAAACGTCCGGGCGTGAGGGAAGCATTGTCAGGTTCTGCAAGCTTCACCCTTTTTCCGTTTTTGTTAATCAGGAAACCGGAAGCAGGATCAAATGTCAGATCTCCAGCCAGAGCCATGGCAGTTACTATCTCAGGAGAAGCCACAAAGGCATGTGTATTTGGATTTCCGTCAGCTCGACCTGAAAAATTACGGTTGAAAGAATGAATTATAGTATTGGGCTTCAGTTCCTGGCTTTGCTGTCTTTTCCATTGTCCGATGCACGGCCCGCATGCGTTCGCAAGCACGATGCCTCCGGCCTGACGGAAGAGATCTAGTAAACCGTCCTGTTCAGCCAGAAGTCTTACCTGTTCCGAACCCGGCGAGATATAGAATTCAGATCTGAAGCTGAGTTTTTTAGCCATTGCGTCTTTCACGACTGAGGCTGCCCGTGATAGATCTTCCCATGAAGAATTTGTGCAGGAACCTATCAAAGCGGCTTCAATTTTCAGAGGCCAGTTATTTTCTGTTGCCGTCTTTTTCATTCCTGAAACCGGAGTTGCCTTGTCGGGCGAGAAGGGTCCGTTTATCATAGGTTCCACCTCAGAAAGGTTAATCTCAAAAAACCTGTCGTAATATTTTTCCGGATTCTCGTACACCTCCCTGTCAGCCACAAGAAAATCCTTGTTCTTCTCCGCCAGAATTGCCACATCTTTTCTTCCTGTGGCCACCAGGTATTCACCCATTGACTTGTCATATCCAAACAATGATGCGGTAGCCCCGGTTTCTGCACCCATGTTGCAGATAGTTGCTTTCCCTGTAGCTGAAAGGGTTTCAGCCCCTTCACCGAAATATTCTATTATATGACCTGTTCCCCCGCTTACCGACAGCATCCCCGTTATCTTAAGAATAACATCCTTAGGTGAAGCCCATCCGGTAAGCCTTCCTGTAAGTCTGACCCCTGTGATGCGTGGAAATTTCAACTCCCAGCTCATGCCTGCCATTACATCGACCACATCCGCACCGCCAACTCCGATAGCAAGCATCCCAAGTCCGCCGGCATTTGGGGTATGTGAATCGGCTCCGATTATCATCCCTCCGGGAAAAGCATAATTCTCGAGAATTAGCTGGTGGATTATGCCGGAACCCGGTTCCCAGAAGTCAATCCCGTATTTACTGCAAGCCGAAAGAAGAAAGTCATATACTTCTCTGTTTCCGGACAGGGCATTCTTCAGGTCATTTTCAGCTCCTTCCTCAGCAACTATTAGATGATCGCAATGAATTGAAGCCGGCACTGCTGAATGCGAAAGGCCCGCAACCATAAACTGAAGCATTGTCATCTGGGCCGTGGCATCCTGCATGGCAACCCTGTCAGGACTGAACTCAAGATAATCATTGCCTCTTGATTCAGAGAGAACAGTCTTTTCAGTGTACAGGTGATATGCTAGCAGTTTCTCAGCTAGTGTCAATGGACGATTTGTATTCTCCCTTATCTTTGAATTCTTGTAAGGAAGAGTCTCATAAAATGATTTAATTATATCAGTATTTCTTAACATAACTTTTGCCGCAAAAGATAAATTTTATCT
>JABUEV010000531.1 GCA_013314865.1 Bacteroidales bacterium
TGCTCTTAAGCATCCGAATGACCAGCCCTCATATACAGTTCCGTCCTCAAGGGTCAATTTTACCTTTACTTTCTTCATACAAAACCCGCTTATAAATCCGGTTTTTACCGGCAGGCAAATATAATCAAAATTGAAGGAATAGACTGATTACAGAATCATATCCTGATAACTGCAAGAACAATGTTTAAAATAAAAAGACAGATTGTTAGGTACCTTAATTTAAAATAGATTTCAACTAAAGAACTATTTTAATATTATTTATTATTTTTATACGCGTTTTTGGATCATTTACAATTTAAACCATTTCAAGATGAAAAAGATTATAGCTGTTGCAATACTTCCAGCACTTCTGACCGTATTTATTTCCTGCAAAAACAGGGCTGCCAGGATGGAGCAGAAAAAAATAGAACTGGAGCAGGTAAAAACAATTGAATCGGAAATTGAAAAAAATGTCTATCCTCTGCCTACATCAGCAGAGGTTATAAAAATGCTAAGTGAACTGGAAGTAGGATATATTATCGGTATCTCAAATCCTGTTGAAAATGCAAAGAAGTATTTCAGCAGTGTTGACAGGGCAACAAATCTTGGTGTTTATGGTGCAGATCTGAGCTATGCGACTCTTTACAATATTCAGCAGGAGGTTATAAACTATTTAAATGCCATAAGATCTCTGGCAAATGAGTTGAATATGTCGGAGATATACGACGAAAGCCTGTATGAAGACATTAAAGCCAACTTTGACGTCAAGGACACACTGGTTACAATTCTTACAAACGCATTCAACAGAACCTACGCCTATCTGAGCGAGAATGACCAGCAGACTCTTGCCCTTCTGGTAGTCGGGGGTGCATGGGTGGAAGGAATGTATCTTACAACGCACGTTTCAGACGCAGCTTATAATGTAGCCGGCATAGCCAGGGTATTGCTCGAACAGAAAAAATCATTCGAATTGTATCTTGAGATTACTCAGCCTTATCTTAGTGATCCAAATATCAGCCAGTTTGTTTCATTACTCGATCCTATTAAGAAAGTGTATGAGGGACTGGAGACAAGTCTGACTACACAAAATATTATTGATATCACCAAAGCGATTGAAGGAATAAGAAGCCAGATCGTAAAGTGATTGTTTGAAGAAATACAGACCGCAAAGTAAGGTGCTTTGCGGTCTTTTTTTTGACTTTCAGATGAGGGAATCTGTATTACTTGCTTTAATACACATATTTGCGATTGTCTCAACAGTCAATCCCGCAGGTATTACAACCCGTGGCAAAAAGATACTTCGTTCATATCTGAGACGATATCTTAACAGGGAGCTGGAAGAAGAATACTTTGCCCTTTTTGAAAACAATCTTGAATTTTATTCAAACGAACTTAAAAGCGTTGATAAATCGGAGCTTTCAGACGAGGACTCTCTTATCTCATTCCAGATAACAAATATATGCCGGCAAATCAGAAAAGGATTATTCCTTGAAGAGAGAATGGTGGTTTTTCTTCAGTTGCTTGAATTTTCCTTTGAAGACGGAATGATATCCGAACAGGAAAAGAAGATCATAGAAATAGTCTCCAGGACATTCAATATTTCAAAGAAAGAATATGACAATGCCTTTGCTTTCATGATAGGCAGGGCTTATGATGAAGTTTCGCCTGACTGTCTACTGCTGATTGAAAGTGACAATCCCAGATACTGGGCTGAAAAAGAATTCCGGAATTACGATAAATGGCAGCATTTGAGAGTCAAAGGATTCAAGGGACATTTGTTTGTTCTTCATATTGAAAGTACCGGCTCGCTGGTTCTTACTTATGACGGTAACATGACTCTCTATTTCAAAGGCCGTGATATAATTGCCTGCAGACCGTACTTGCTCGAGAAGGGAGTCAACATTAAAGGCCAGGGCATAGAACCCATATATTATTCAAAGATTTACAAACAGTTTGTTTCAGGCAGGTTTAAGGAACCGGTCATATTTGAAGGCAAAGATGTTGAGTTTCTCTTCCGTAACTCCGACAACGGAGTCAGGAAGATGAACTTCAGACTGGAGTCGGGAAATCTTGTCGGACTTATGGGTGGAAGCGGAGTCGGAAAATCCACTCTTATAAATATTCTCAACGGGAAAATCACACCGACATCAGGGAATATTTATATTAACGGCTATGATCTTCATTCTGATGCAGAAGCCCTTACAGGCCTGATTGGTTTTGTACCGCAAGATGACCTGCTTATAAAGGAGCTTACGGTATACCAGAATCTCTATTACAATGCAAAGCTCTGTTTTGGAGGGTACAGTGAGGATGAGCTTAATGCCACGGTGGAAAAGGTTCTTAAAGACCTCGGTCTGTATGATATTAAAG
>JABUEV010000532.1 GCA_013314865.1 Bacteroidales bacterium
CCTTGCAGGACTGGCTTTAGGATTGCTCAGGGCACAGATTAAAGGGCATTGAGTTAAGAGCACAGAGCACAGGGCACAGAGTCAATGCAAGCATTCAACGCGAATTAAACAATGATAAAAGAGTAAGTTATTAGAATGTTCCTTAATGGTTGATCTCCTTTATACACATTATAAATCTGCAAAGGGTTGGACTTGCACGACTGGCATGACCTGCAGGACAGATTTGACCGACTTCACGTTCCTCATGCCACTGCGTATTGATTCCAAAAAAAGGAGAGAAAACGCAGAAACCTCAATAAGCTTCATTTTACGACATTTCAATACAACTTTTATTGTAATGGAAGGAGATGGATCAAAGAAATACAATCCTGATTTTCAAACCGTGAATTTGATTTATGAATTTATTGATGACAATAATGTTTTTTTTCACAAGACAAAATACATAAACAGGCTTATTGAATCAGCATCTACCAGATTTATTGCAGTATGGGATGCTGATGTAATAGCTCACCCTGATCAGATACTTGAATCCGTCGCGGTCCTGCGAAAGGGAGAAGCAATTATTAGCATACCTTATGATGGAAGAGTTTATGTATGTGATAATTCCCTGAGCGATTTTTTCAGGAGTATTCCAAATGCAGAGATCCTGTTAAAGCTTGCTCCCTGTTTACCCTTAATGTATGGATATTGTTCCACAGGAGGGGCTTTTCTGGCTGACAGGGAAAAGTACCTTGATACCGGAGGTGAGAATGAGAGCATTCTGGGCTGGGGACCAGAAGACTTTGAGAGAGTTAAGAGGATGGAGATTTTGCATCAGACTGTTCATTTTGCGAAAGGACCATTATTCCATTTATGGCATCCAAGGGGCAGGACAAGCTGGTATGCTGACAAAGAAACGGAAATCAGGAACAGAAGAGAATTAATAAAAACTTGCAGAAATGAAGGCTGATGATTGTTTAAACAGCATTACCCTCTTTCTTTTCCGATCAAATGCCCGCGGAATGCAATATGGCATCGGAACTTATTTGCATTAGCTGACAGAGGCTCTGTTAGGTTACCCAAATATAAAAATAGTACTTGTTTCATATAAATCTTCAGATGTAAAAGAGATTTCAATACTTAAAACAACAGACAGGTGTGTGGAAATCAAAATACCCCAGCCTTTAATACCTGTTAAACAAAACAACGCATTTGAAAATAAATATGCAACTGCTGTCAGTAAGCTTTTATTTAAAATAATTCCCCCGGATGAACAGGTCATTTTTCAATTCAATTACATTGATGATCTTCCGATTTTATTGAAAATCAAAGAGTGTTTTGGGTTTCCGGTACTGAGTGTTGTCCATTTTGCCCAGTTCCAGCAGATCTTCGAAGGGAAGATATTGAAAATTGCCGGACTGAACCTTGATAAACCGACTGACAATGTTGAGTTTACGCTATCGAAGGAAAGAGAAATGTACAGGCAATCCGACCATATAGTATCCGTAACCCGGTATATGAAAGATTTCCTGGTCAATGAATATGGCATCAGCCCTAAAAAAATAACTGTAATTAAAAACGGCCTTAATCAAATAAATAATAACCAGGTTACAGAAGAGGAAAAAGCCGGAATTAAAAGGAGGTTTGGATTTGGAGAAAATGATATAATCCTGCTTTTTTCCGGCAGGATCGATGCATGCAAAGGGATCAATTATATTATGGAAGCTTTCGAGCGGGCATACAAAAAAAATAACAGTCTCAGACTTGTTATGCTTGGGCAGGGCAGCATTCAGGATTGTCAGAAAAAGATACAATCCTGCTTTGGTAAAGTGACATATACAGGATTTTTACCCAGGGAAACAGTAACAGAATTCTACAAGATAGCTGACATCGGGATATCACCTTCAGTTTATGACCATTGTCCGTATTCTGTACTTGAAATGATGGCTAACATGATACCGCTTATCATGACAAGGATAAACGGACTTGATGAATTACTATCAGACGAAGAGTGTATTTTCATTAATCCGCATATCAGTAGTGAAGGAAATATAACCTTCAGTATTGAAGAGTTATCTGAATCAATTCTGGCCATGGCCGCAGATAAAGGGTTAAGGAGCAGACTTGCAGCTAAATCTTATAAGACCTTTTTGAGAAGGTTCACTGCAGCAGGAATGGCAGGAGAAATGCATAAGCTTTTATATTCCTTAATAAAACACAAAAAACCAGTAGAAGAATATGAAACTGGCCAGGGAAGATAATACAGTCGCTATCATTCAACGTGCCGTAAAACATTATGGATTACATGTCCTAAAAGGTACCGTAAAGGAAGCGCTTAAATCACATCCTGATTACCCGTCTTTTAAAAG
>JABUEV010000533.1 GCA_013314865.1 Bacteroidales bacterium
CGCCTGATACCTGTGGAAATGCATCAAAATATATTTTATCAATGTTCAGTTCAGGATATTTTTTCTCCAGTATCTCGGCCAGGCCTTCTGAATCTTCCATATGAGTGTTCCCATCCTCATCGTCTGCCACAAGACAGGCAATATTTTTCCAGTCACTTTTTTCCTGGCTGTTCATATAAAAATCAATTTTTGAGACAACAAGACCGGCCTGAATTGTGTCTGCAACAGGCAGACGCCCAATTCCTATGTCTTCAGTGCCAAAATCCTCACCCTCATCATAATCCAGCAAGCCATAGAAATCATCTGAAGTAAACGAGGAGACAAAAACATTGGAATTCTGTGACTGATATGTAGGAACAAAATTGGGATTACGCGGCGGGGGCGTCTTGTTTTCATAAGAACCGTCACCGAACAGCAGAAGATATTTCAGCGGATTTAGTCCGTTCTTCTGTTTTAAATATTTCATTCTTAAGAAATTTCTGATTGCTGAAATATCCGGTATTCCGCCTGAAAATTCATTGTATATCTGCCCGGCAGACACCACCAGAGATTTAAGGCCGCTGTTCTTTTGATGAATTAAAGCCAGCCTGCGGGCATATTTTTCAAACAGCGGATGTGTTATAATTATCATATCTGCATTTGGTGATGCATGAAGGTTCTGGTTGCTCACGAAACCTGGTATGATGACAGGATTAATCGCGTCATTCTCCTCAAAAGCAAAAAACTTCCTCAATGTTTCAGTGACAGCTTTGAAGACAATATTTTGACCTGATCTTGTCCAGGTTATTTTTTTTACATTGAAAGGATCTGTGACATCCCACAATTCAACAGTTTCAGACTGGCTTTTTATTGTGAATTCAGTAACATTGCCAGGCTCAACCGATTTCAGATCAAAATAGATTTTCGGCTCTCCCGTGAAAGGCATGGTGCTTCGGGCGTGAAACATGGCATAGTCAATCCATGCCCTGGCCCCGGTTTCTCCGTTGTTGATGAACCTGATGCTGAACGAAGGTACTGCTGAACCTGCTGTCAATGAACCCTCCTTTAAAGCAATCTGTGCATAAGCTCCGGTCTGAGATGAAAGATTCACCCCATGGACCTGTATCTGATCTGTAAGCGATTCGCCTGAATATAATCTGAATTCAGTTGAGCTTGAGGCTCTTGCAAGCACCTTAATGCGGTATTTGATTGGTTCTCCCGGAATCAGGTCATTAAAGCCGGGAACGATGTCAATTTTTCCGGAGGAGGGGAAAGGCTGGTACCATTCCCTGCCTGAGCTGATTAAGTTCTGAACATCATTCTCATGAATATGGAGGGCATCAAACTCCGAACTTTTGTAAACAGCTTCACCCTGAGGTACTTCAGCAGAGCCTATTTCCTCCCCCCCTTCAGGTGTTGAGGTAATGAAATAAAATGCTGTATCAGAGTAATTATGCCTGATATAATTAAAAGAATTCTTTTCCATGTCAGGCACCCATCTTCCTGTGCCCTGGCCATAAAAAAGCAGATAGTCGCCTTCATTGAATACACCGTCAGTTCCTTTGGCTTTAAATATGGCTATCTCTTTCAGATCATCAGGTTTCGGATCATTATTGTAATACGAAAGCTGACCGTAGTTGTTGCCGAACAACCGGGGGTTTGACGGATACTCAAGCCCTGCCTCCTTCAGTTTGCTGAATTCTATTCTGTAAATTGCTTCGCCTGTAACGGCAATTTTGATCCATTTCCCGGATGACAAAACTGATGAGCCTTTGAATTCATCAAAGTTACTGTCACTCTGAGAAAATACATTAATCGGGAGCAGGATTACTAAAAACAGTATTATCTTTAAAATTCTATCCATTTTCATGACAAAGATACAAATGTGATGCTTATGGTATCGACATTACAGCTGAGATGTTCAAAGTTTAAAATAATTGCCCTGATGGCACGTTGTTAATGCATTGGAAGACCTGATGAAAGCTGTTATATACACGTCGGTTTTGCTGATTTTACTCTCGCCTGTTTTCTGCAACGGGCAGGAAACCATATATGGTTCAGGATTTCAGACAATAACGGGCACTAATCCTGCATTCAGCGGAAGCGAGGGTAACGGTACTGTCAGACTCTCTTATTTTAACTTCTATCCCGGAAAAAACTATAACCTTCATTCAGTCTTTCTCTCTTTTGATTCATATTTTGAAGAACTGCATGGAGGGGCAGGCTTTTATCTTTCAAACGATTACCTCGGAGGAATAGTAAATGACATCAGAGCCGGATTTTCATATGCTTATTTTCTTCAGGCCGGGGAAAATCTTTTTATAAATGCAGGCTTGTCGGCCTCTGTTTTTCATCGGGGATTT